>JAPPII010000114.1:0-150025 GCA_028820845.1 Candidatus Poribacteria bacterium | reverse complement strand
CTGGCATAGAAGACTGGACGCAAGCCATTGAATTAAATCCTGATGAGGCGGAGACTTACTACAATCGTGGACTTACGAGAGTCAAACTTGCAGATCTGCAAACTACCCAAGGACATGTAGAGGGAGCCAGAGCGTTATATGAAGCTGGCATAGAAGACTGGACGCAAGCCATTGAATTAAATCCTGATGAGGCGGAGACCTACTACAATCGTGGACTTGGGCAGTTCCGCCTTGGTGAATTTAAAGCAAATCAAGGGGATGTAGAAGCAGCACAGCAGCATTATCACGGCGCGATTGGGGATTGGATGCAAATGCTCCAACTCGATTCAGAAAGTGCTGAACCCTACATGAACCTTGGAGCTGCAAGGACCAACCTTGGTGAACTTAAAGCAAATCAAGGGGATGTAGAGGCAGCACAGCAGCATTATCACGGCGCGATTGCAGACAGCACGCAAGCTATCGAACGAATTCCTGAGGATGCTGTAGCGTACAACAATCGGGGGTATGCAAAGTATCTGCTTGGAAAATCTGAAGCCACTGCAGGAAATATAGCAGAAGCCAGAAAACTTTATGAATCGGCGATAATAGATAGTGACGCATCTATCCAACGAAATTCGGAAACTGCTTATGCCTACCATACACGTGGCGTTATAAAGGCTGCCCTTGGGGACCTTGAAGGGGCAATAGCCGATTTTGATAGAGCCATCAAGATAAACCCAGAATCCGCCGCAGACTACTACGAACGCGGGCGTGCGAAAGCAGCACTTGGGAAAAAGGAGGCAGCAGAGATGGATTTCAAGAAGGCTAAGGAGCTGGATCCAGAAAAATTAAAAGAATAAATACAGATGCTTGCAAACACCATAACACTTGGTCGTGTTTTTTTCACCTTCGGTGTCATAGCCCTGTTTCGCGTGCCTTCAGTTTTAAATAGAGGGATCCCCGCAGCTATTGTTCTTATTTTCACGCTTGATGCTGTTGATGGTCTCGTTGCCCGCAAATATAACCAGACAACCAAACTGGGAGCAATCCTTGACCCTATAGCCGACAGAATTATTGAAAACACCTTCTGGATCTATTTTACTGTAACTGGGCTGACTCCTTTATGGATGCCAGTTACCATTCTGACTAGCGGTTTTTTGATAGACAACTTGCAGCCCTATATCAACCCATCAAAAAATGGATGGACCCACCTTCTGATTCGTTCCTACACAAGCCAAGCACTTTGTGGCATCGCCAAAATGAGTACCTTTCTTTTTCTTGCGAGCATCAGTATTTTCAAACCCGAAAATACTGCTATAGAATCAGCAGGTACAATACTTGTTAATGCCACTATTGCCTTTTGTCTCATTCGGGGAACTCCGTCATTGGTAATAGTATGGAAAAACTTTCGTCGTTAACAGGAGGTAGCGCGGAACTCGCACGCATACTACGCGTGAGTTTCAAGCATATATATCGCAACGCAAGTCAATCTATTTAGTGCTATAGTAGATTTTACAATTACGAAGTATATTATGAATCGGCGAGGTTGGGAAATATCACTACCTTATGGTAATGGTAAAGATAATTATGGATTTTACTATAAAATCAAAAATAAAAGGAGAGATTCATTGAAAAACCACACAATGTGCATAACAAATTTCCTACTTATATTTATTTTTTTCACCGCCGCTTATGCTGACACACTCAAGCAGTCTCGCGCTGATAGCCATGCTCCGATCGGTGTGATGGCAGACCATGGGCATAAAATAGGTGAAATGATGCTTGCTTACCGTTTCATGGCGATGGATATGAGGGGACTACAATCCAGGGCGACTCTTGTTGAGACAGCGGATATCCTCAAAGATTTTAAGATGGCTCCCACACAGATGCGTATGCAGATGCACATGCTTGGTGCAATGTTTGCACCACACAACCGTGTCACTCTCATGGCAATGACAAACTACCAACGCAATACTATGCAAATGGAAGGTTCACATCAGCACACACATGGCGATCATAAACATCCAATAGGACATCATGAAATGTCGAGTGCGGGCATCGGCGATACAAAGATCGCGGTATTACCCACGATTTGGAAAAGCCATGGCCTGACAATCCTGGCAAACCTCGGTGTGTCACTCCCTACCGGTTCCATTGCCAAAAAGGATGAGACTGATAATCTCCTCCCCTATCCGATGCAACTGGGAAGCGGGTCTTTTCAAGTCATCCCCGGTGTCACGCTCTTTGGCTTTCACAACATGTGGTCTTATGGCGGGCAACTGCGCGGCGGGTTTCCCCTAAATATCAATATCAGTGGGTACCGACACGGAAACACCTTTAATGCCACCGCATGGGGGGCTCGACGTATCAACAATTGGATCAGTCTCAGTAGCCGATTATTATTGTCACGACGCGGAAATATCACCGGGAGCCACCCGGATTTAAATCCAAACATGACCCCCAGTCACCGTCCAGATTTCCGAGGGAGCACACGGCTTGACTTTGCAGTCTCCAGCAATCTTATCATTCCGACCGGGATCTTCACGGGACAAAGATTCGCGATTGAGTTCCAGATGCCTCTCTATCAGAACCTCGCGGGAACGCAACTCAAAACAATATCGCAGCTCACCATTGGTTGGCAATACGGCTTCAAAGTTTGGTAGGAGCCTCCGCCGCACAAGGAAACATCATGCCTAGAACGCACTTAAAATGCATCGCGATAGCCAGCGGAATTAGTGTCATACTGGGACTCTCGTTCGTACTGCCACAGACGCAGTCGCGACCAGCAGCACCCCACGATAAGAAGGTTGCCGTCAACACACAAAAAAGCAAAACGACCGCCTCTTCTTTCGGAATTAGACAAACTCCGGCAGCAGAACAAACACCCCACTTTCGAGACACTGAGTTCTACCGTACCATCATAGACAACAACCTGTTGCGTCCGCTCGGTTGGAGACCGCCACGTCCACGCGAACCCTATCGCTTGCTCGGCACGACCATCCCCACAAGCGGGGAAATGCCTCCACAAGCGATATTGCAAACTACAAGTAGAAATCAGACGCGAACCATCTCCCTCGGTGAGAAATTGGATGTGGACACCACCCTTATTGACATCCAGCCAAAACAGGTCACCCTCGAAAAAATAGGAGAAAAACCGAGAATCCTTACCCTCAACACAACGCCCGTAATACAATAAGAGAGAACTTGACACAAAACTTTGTTTGATTTTGACGAAACACACCTCATTGAACGCACCCAACGCGGTGACACTGAAGCCTTCGGTCCGCTCGTTGTCAAATACCAACACCGCGTCTACAATCACATACTTGGAAATGTCAGAAACCCCGAAATCGCTAAAGACCTCACACAAGAGACATGGCTCAAAGCGTTTCGTGCTGTCCACACCTTCCGTGGCGATTCTACCTTCACCTCATGGCTCTACCGCATCGCCGAAAACGCCTGTATTGATTATTTCCGAAAACAGAAGAAAGCGGATGCTATCGAACCACTGCACACTGTCGCGGAACGCTGTATCACTGACACGTATCCCTCCCCATGTCAGGACATCGTGAATCAAGAACTTCGAGAACATCTCCGGGCTGCCATCGAGCAGCTCACCCCCATCCGCAAACAAGTCTTTCGCCTCTACTACTTTCACGAATTTCCCATCAAAAACATCGCCGTCCGCCTCAAAAAATCCGAAGGGACTATCAAATCACATCTCCGCAATGCACGCCTCCAACTTCAAGAATACCTCACGCCGTATCTAAAAAACCGTGATAGAGTCGCTCCATGAAAATAGAATCAACTGTTCATTTTCGTTTGAAAAATTCCAACGAGGCATATATAATGGTTAAAAACAGAAGTTTTTCACGGACACCCTAATAACTCCAACGGCTCAGGCACTTATGCGATGCGGTTCGTCAAGCGGCTCGCACATAACGTAAACGCCTCACGTTAACATAGACGAAATTAAACAGAAACACACCCCTTGAAAAGGCTAACGACATGCCGAAAAAAACGCGACGCTTCGGAACCCAAGGCCGCCTCTATCCTGAAGATAACTACCTCGTCCCTCGAACAGTGGAGGGTGCCGACTTTATCAGGCGCGTCAAAGAGGGGAAGTATATTGTTCTTTTCGCCCCTCGGCAGACCGGCAAAACCACCTTCTTCCAATTAGCACTCGAAAAACTCACCACCACAGATCCGACCTATTTCCCCATTCAACTCAATTTTGAGGTGTACGAAGACTGCACCCCTTTAGAGTTTTACGATGGCCTCACCGGTGATATCCATGAGAAAATCACAGATGTTTTTCAAGAACGCCGACAGACCCCGCCTGATACCATAAGGCACCTATTGGAAACTACACACCTCACGAATCAACTCTCTCTGCGAACGTTTCTCAGAGCATTAGGAAAGGTTTTAAAGGATCAACGGATCGTCCTCATCATTGACGAGTTTGATGCTATTCCGCGTAGTGCAGTGAAAGGGTTTCTTCGCGTACTTCGCGAAATCTATCTCTCCGGCAGGACGCGATGTCCGCATAGTGTTGGCATTATCGGTGTTAAAGACATCACGCAGCTGGATTACGACAGATCCATTTCGCCGTTCAACATCCAAGATGAATTTCATTTACCCAACTTCACGTTTGATCAGGTACAGGAACTGTTTGGACAATATACAGATGAAGTCGGACAAGTGATCGCGCCCGATGTCATCCAATCCCTCCACCGGCAGACCGCCGGGCAGCCCTATCTTGTTAATCGATTGGCACAAATTCTCACTGAGGAGATGCACACCCCGAAACACGAGACGATTATGATGCCCCACTTCGCAACGGCACACAGACAACTTATCCACGAACGGAACACAAATATTGAACACCTTCTGACGAATGTCCGTAAGGATAGACGGTTTGAAGCACTTCTTATGAAAATTGCTTCCTACGAACAAGCACCAATGTTTAATCCTTACAATGAACTCATGAACGAACTTGCCATTTACGGGGTCATTACAAAAGGTGCTGACGGCCGTTGTGAAATCCTCAATCCGATTTATCACTATTGCATCACGCAAGCATTCCAACCTGCAGTGACTCGTTATCTTCCACAACACCCGAAAATATATCGTTGAGACAAAAATATGGGAGGGGCCTCGGTCGTATCAGGCAGGCAAAAAACAACTTGCGGCATACCTCCAATTGGAAGGTGCCGCGGAGGGGTACTATGTTGTATTTGATCATCGTCAAGTGCCAGAACCGCGGGCAGAAACAGAAGCGATTAAGGGCGTGCAGATTCAGAGTTATGTCATTCCGGTGATACAAAAACCACCTTCCTCGGCTTAGTACGATGTCCGCAGTGCTGCTTTAAATACAGCATTAATGGCACCAAAGAGCACAGGCAAGTTATCAACCCCAAAATTTGTGCGGTTCTGCGTAAAAACATCGCCAATAAGGCATCCGAATTGCCAGGATATACCATCACTCACAACCCCGTAAACCGGAAATTCTGGATCATCGTTTATCTTTTGGGCAGCTACCAATTCAGCCAAACATTGTCCCCAACCTTGTTCAAAATCGTTTTTCTTCGCTTCCGCCAGCAGGATCAAAGGCGTTCCAACGACAGGCCTACCTAATTCAGATTTTGTTGAGATTAAGTAATCAGGTGTTCCGTTCAAAATTTCATCGTAGGTGATAGGTTTCTGTATCCAAAGCGCGTAGGTGTCAGCATATCCTTTGTAGATTTCCTTTAGAATCGGAAAAATAATAACTTCACAGCGCGCTGCCTCAGACGCGAAGACATCAATGTGCTGTCTGCAAAACTCAAAGTCTTGGAGAAATTGCTCTGAAGGATTTAAGGGCACCTCAACGGTAAAAAAGTCTTTTTCTGTATATACAATCCTAAATTTCTCCAGAACCTCAGAAATTGCTTTGAAATCGCTGAATGCCATTGTGTTTCCCCTGCTCCGATGATAGCGTTATCTCGCTTCCTTTAACAATTCCGCCAACCGATCAGCAAAACGGAGTTGACTGTCGTCCTCTGGGGCATAGCCTATCACTTTCCGGGCATTGGTGATACTCCAGAACTTATGCGAATTGTCACTAATACCGTAGAAAATCTGGAACGGAATCCCGTTCTCGTCCTCTATGTTTTCCGTCTCAATGCTCTTGACAAAGAGTTGAACCTGATCCCGGATGCTCAAATACGCCCCGAGTCCGCGGTGCATGGCTTTTAAATCATCTGCTGAAGAGTTTGCCATGTCGGTCTCTCGCGGTCCCCCGATACGGAGTTGGATATTCTGCAACTTCTTACCGTCAACATGCCCCGTCGCGAAAACAAAGCCAAGGTGTTCATACGCCTCTTTTGCCCATCCGTAGAAGTTATCCGAGAGCGGACGCATCTCTGGCGTCACCACATCCCACTTATCTGCCCATATCAGCCGTTCATAATAGTCGGCGGCGTGGTTGGAACTACAGACGACAACGCGTCGGACATCCGTCTCAACACAGGTTTGATAGAGGTTGTACGCCATCTGAACGTTAGCGAGTTCGTTCTCAAAACTACCACCTTTAAAAGCACAGTGGACAACTGCGTCAACGCCTTCAAAATGGTGTCTATAGGCATCTCGGTCAGGGTTAGTGAGCTCAGCAATCTGAATACCTTCGACCGCTTCTCCCTGCCGATTTGTCTTTTTCACGTCCAAGAGTACGAGTTCATAGCGTTCTCGAAATTCCGGGAGCATCCGTCCAGCAATATAGCCAGATGCACCGGTGATAAGGACTTTTTTTCGATTTTCCACCAAATATCTCCCTTTTTCTTGCAGTCAGCCATCAGCGGTCAGCAAAGAGGTTTTTACGACTTAACTGATTGCTGAAAGCGCAGCGACCTAATTGCTAATCGCCAATTTCTCTTTACAATGCCGCGCCAACGTCTTCATCTCAGCGATGATCTGTGTCTCAGTCTGCATCAGTTGATTAAAGAATGGCGGTACCGGTTGCCTATTAAAAAGTCTATCGAAGAAGGTGCGTTGCGCGTGGGTTGGCACCCCGAAGAGCGAACTTCCAACACGCCCAGACTCTACCCCTAAGTATTCAATTGAGAAATAGTGTTCAGTCCCTTCCTGGGTGACATCGCCTTCATGGATGCCTCCCGTACTCCGCCTTCCATAGTTTACGGCATAGACTCTACCACTCATCCGACTGAGAATTGCATAACCGCCTACATCAACAGCCTCATTCCAACACTTTTCAAACCCATTTTTAGGGAGACGTTCCCGCAGTTCCCCAGCGGAACGAACGACGAACTTGTTTTGATGGGGTGTCTTGATGATAAGAAACCCCTCATCTCTCTCCTCTAAAGGCGGTTGTCCTGTGAACAAATCAACCGAATCCAAAGTCCAAACGATACCATCTCGGACACCCTTTGCCATGTTATGATGTCTCTCCACAAATTCACCATTCAATGCATGGAGGCGATAAGCACCACTACCGTTAAATATCTCGCGCAACTTGCGACGATGTTCTATGACGGAAAACCGCCTTTCAGGGACCGGTATTTCGAGATGGAGTGTATAGCCAGTGTGCAAATCCTTTGTAAGGTTTAGCTGCGATTCGCGAAGTTCAGCCAAGCGTGTCAAGGCGGTCTGGCTCTTAGATAAGACACGTCCAATCAGGTACTGGCGGCGGAGTCCTGGGATTTCTGTGGCAAGGCGTTCGAGCGTCGCGGCATCTAACTCCTCCAACATAATTTTGTGTTCCCATCGGGTACCGCGTTCGTGTGCAAGGATTTGGAACTGTTGCGTATCGCCACTCGTTCGGATATAACCGAGTGCCGTCCACGGATCGAAAGTCGCTCGGTAGTTTCCACTGGTCTCGGAATCACCATTCGCTAAGATGCAATCCCGCCGTTCATACCGCGAATAAAGCCCAAATCGAAATTCAAAGTCTTCGTAGGGTGCCAAAGCCTCTCGCAAATCGCGCGCAAACTCGCTTCCGCGCGCAAACCGCTTAAAAATTTGCTCAGTTCGTTTGGGTTGATTGAGCGCATCAAGGAATGTGCCGATAGGGATACCCCCCTCTTCTACCCCCTCATCTTCGCTCTTCCCAAAAACCTTGGTTTTGGTTTTGAAAGGGGGATTCCGTAGTGAGACATCACGCTGCGAAACGAGTTGCAACGCCACATCATCCGCTATATCCTTGAGTGCTGGTGCATCACCGAGGATCTCCGCGAGTTTAACATCGTCAATCTTTTCCGTCAAATCAACACCACGTTTCAGCTCAGCGAAATGGATGATGTCATCAAGACTATATCGGAGCGGTGCGCTTGAAGAGAGGTTATCGTAGTTAGAGCGATGGAACCGAATGCGCGGCTTGATCCGAAAGACCGGTGCGAGACCGTAATCCTTCAACAACACATACAACGTGACGGTATAGGAATCCTCATGGACCTTCTGTGCCAGAATGCCGTCCCGCTTTGTGTCATTGTCAGTGATCAACCGCTCTTGAACAAGGCGACTATCGTTACCAAAAATTATCATCCGATGTTCTTCTCTGTTATCATCTACTAACATAGAAGCACCCTCCCTGAATAGTCATCAGTTGTCGGACCGCTGTCGCGCGAGTGCCGCTGCGCCAAGAATACCGGAATTATCACCCAACTCTGCCCGGACAATCTGGACCCCGTCCAGCGTATTAGGAAGCGAGTATTTCTTCGCAGCAGCGCGAATATCATCCAAGAATGTGTCGTCGAGTGCCTCAACGACACCTCCACCCAATACAATCATCTCTGGGTTCAAAAAATTTACAATCGAACCGATACCAATCCCAAGATACTTTGTCACTTTTTTGAAAACCTTCAGGGTTAACTTATCGTTTAAGCGAATCGCCTTTGCCAAAACCCCGCTCCGAATAGCCCCAAGGTCGCCATCGGTGAGTTTAGAAATCACACTCTTTTTCTTTTTTTTCACAATAGCCTTCTGGAATTGCTTCGTCATCGCCGTCCGACTGGCGATCGCTTCCAAGCATCCACGCGTGCCGCAGCCACATCGGGGTCCACCGGCTTTGACAATAATATGTCCAACTTCACCCGCAGTCTTGCTCGCACCGTGGAACAACTCGCCGTTTAAAATAATGCCGCCCCCAATACCGGTGCCTACAAAAATCCCGACAACGTTCTGAACACCCCTACCTGCCCCGAACACGTGTTCACCGAGTGTACCCACGTTCACATCGTTGTCAACAAACGTCGGAAAACCGACCCGTGCTTCGAGCTCAGCCTTCAGGGGAACATCTCTCCAACCGAGGTTCGGCGCGAAAATGACAACGCCTGTCGCAGGATCCAAGGGTCCGGGCGCGCCAATACCGACCGCCTGAATTGAATCGGAGGCAACGCCTGATTTGTCAATAGCCTTGCGGATACAGTCGGCAATCCGATCAATCACCTCGGATGCTCCTTTGTCCGCTTTGGTTGGTACTTTGGCTGTCCCCAAGATATTACCGTCCGCATCAATAACAGCAGATAGAATCTTGGTACCTCCCATATCCACACCGATAACATTCGCGCCCATACAAGAATCTCCTTTTTTATGGCTGTCAGCAATTAGGACGTTCCGCTTCGCTCCACTTTCAGCAGTCAGTATTTCTCCAAGAATGTCTCTTTATAAAAAGAAAGATGTCCTTTGAAAGTCTCTGCTGACCGCTGACCGCTGACCGCCTCTTTGCTAACTGCTATTCTCCTAAAAACGATAATAATTTTTGTTTGATACCCGTCGCTGATAGATGCTCCCACTTTTTCAGAAATGTTTCATAATCCGCTTTCCGAGTCTTCCTTGTTCGGGCGATAAGCGTAGCAACACCCGGTGCTAAAACGTTCTCCGCCGTCCGCTGCGTATCATCGGTTAAAACATCCAAGACAACATCAGCGTCATGGACATCGCCGAGTATCTCCTGTAAGTCAACGATGACAGCAAGGAATTCCGAGAAACGTTTGCCACAAATTACTGCAGTTTCCTCAAAACCCTCTTTTGGAACAGTATACGCAACGTGAAAAATCTCCATTGTATACCGAAGGCGTTTAATCGAAATCCGCATGTTATGAAGTTCTTCGCGCCTGGATGCATCCCGAATGAACGGCTCCCATGTCCAAACTTCTTCAACTTTCTGTGGAAGAATTGTTCGTGCATTTTCGCGGTAGCTGCGGAGCGGTTCAACGCCGGTGAGTTTATGCGCTTTCGCCATCTCTATGCTCCTACATCAGGTAAGATGCTTTCTCCGTCAAAGAATTTCAAAAATTTTGTTTCAAAATCGGATTCTTCAAGTTCCGCAAAGAGCGTCAGCATCGGCTTTCGGGCAACTTCTCGTTCATGCTGTAAATGTTCAATGAGTCTGTGGATATCCGTCCGTTCTACCTCAGACAAAGTGTTCACTTCTCTCTGAAAACGGGCGATAAGCACATCCAGATCGCGGACGGACCCCATCGTCCGAGTTATCGCTTTTATTTTTTTGTAGTGTTTTTTGAACGGTCTTTCTCGAAAGCAGTCGGCAAAATTGTCCATTGCGGCACGCAGACGACGAGAGGTGACGCGCATATCGTGGACGAATTCAATGTCGGTTCCGTCTTCGGCACCCTCTTTATAGGACATCATTTTGCGGAAATAATCCACGATAATCCGTCTCGCGCAGGTCTCTAACGTTTCGTCAGGCGAGACCCTTTTGGTTTTCGGCTTTATGGTTTCCATTATTCCACCAGCTGCTGATTGCTATCAAGACTTCGCACGATGCCGGAGCAGATGATCTGTCAGCACAAGTGCTGCCATTGCCTCCACAATCGCAGGCGCGCGCACCAACACACACGGATCATGCCGTCCGCTTGCCTCCAATGTCACTTCCTTCCCCTGTACATCCACCGTCTGTTGCGGCTTCCCAATCGTTGCTGTCGGTTTGAAAGCGACTTGGAACACAATATTCTCGCCATTTGAAATACCACCTTGTGTGCCGCCCGAATTGTTCGTACGCGTCCGAACCCGCGTCGTCTCACCCGCCTTTTCGAGATAAAAAGGATCGTTGTGTTCAGAGCCTGTCATCGTGATCCCATCAAAGCCGGAACCGATTTGGAAACCCATCGTTGCCGGTAGAGACATCATCGCCTTCGCCAGATCCGCCTTGAGTTTATCGAAGATCGGTTCGCCAAGTCCAACCGGAACGTTGCGAGCAACCGACTCAATGATGCCGCCAAGGGAATCTCGGTCGCGCCGCGCCTGATCAATCCGCTCCGCCATCTTCGGACTCACAATAGGGTCAGGACAGCGAACTGGACTCGCTTCAACCTGTTCAAGCGTTACCGTGTCCGTATCGACTTCAGCTGCGAGCGTATGGATCTGTTTGACGTAAGCGAGCACCTCCGTTTCCGCTTTCTCACGCAAAATCTGCTTCGCAATTGCCCCTGCTGCGACGCGTCCGATAGTTTCACGTGCGCTCGCTCTACCGCCGCCTTGCCAGTTTCTGATACCATACTTCTCTTGATACGTAAAATCGGCGTGTGAAGGTCGATAGAGATCTTTCAGATGCTGGTAGTCTGACGGACGGGCGTTCTTGTTCCACACCAGCATAGAGATGGGCGTGCCGAGCGTCTTGCCTTCAAAGACACCCGAAAGTATTTCAACAGCATCACCTTCCTGACGCGGGGTCGTGAGGTGACTCTGCCCAGGTTTCCGGCGATTCATCTCAAATTGTATTGCGGACACATCAAGGTCAATCTGTGGTGGGCATCCATCAACGACAACACCGACAGCACCACCGTGTGATTCACCCCAAGTCGTAATCCGAAAAAGGTGGCCGAACGTATTCATTTAACTCCATAAGTGTGCTTTGCAAGCACACACCTCTGTATTTAGATTTAGGATTGTATATTTCAGACATCTCGTGATATACTATAGCAAATTCTCTATCAAAATACAAGCAATTGTAGCACAAACTGTATGAAGTTTAAGAATTTAATCAGATAATTTCTGAACGTGCGATAAATCGCACTACTACGAACCAATCCGTTTGTAGTAGGGCAATTCTGCGGCGTACTCGCCCAAATGCGACGTGCATTATTGCCCGTCGATTACCCAATTAATTTTTTAGAAAAACCATGTCAACATTTTTCAAACGTTATATTGTCCTACTGCTGATTTTTATAGGCATTGGACTCCTATGGAACACACTGTTCATTTATCCGATCAAAATCTTCGTCGTGTTTATGCATGAGGTGAGTCACGGACTTGCGGCAATCGCAACAGGTGGCCGTATCGTTGAAATTCAGATTAACCCGCAGCAGGGAGGGCATGCACTTACACAAGGCGGCTCTCGGTTTTGGACGTTGACTGCGGGGTATCTCGGCAGCCTCTTGTGGGGCGGTCTTATCCTGCTTTTGGCAGCGAGAACGCATTTCGACAAAGGGATTAGCATCCTTATCGGTCTCGGCATGGTGGCAATTTCCATCGCCTACGGTGAGAGCACTTTTACCTATCTGTTTGGCATCGGTTTCGGTGTCGCGCTAATCGCCATTGGGTTTTATCTCTCAGAAGCCATCAACGATTGGGTCCTACGTATCATCGGCGTGACGAGCTGCCTTTACGCGATTCTGGACATCAAAAGCGATGTCTTAGATAGATCCAATCTCCGGTCAGATGCTCGGATGCTCTCAGAAGTGACAGGCATTCCAACCGAAGTTTGGGGAGTGCTTTGGATTCTTATTGCAATTGGACTCACCTTCTGGTTTCTCTACTTATCCGGCAAGACTACGGACAACACGCCAGAACCCACTGAAGAAGATATTTAACACCGCCAGAAACCGACCTTAACTGACTGCTGAAAGCGCAGCGTCCTGATTGCTGGTCGCTATCTTAAAATGGACTAAATAGTCTCGGTGATATTCCGATAAAGTGGAGGAACCACGCGCAAAGACCTATCAGGAAAAGTGGAATACAGACAAGCACGATGAGAATGAAGAAACCCCACACCCACGAACCTTTGGATTTGGCAACCGTTGCCAGACGCGCAAGCAACGTCCCACCACATATCATAATTACAACAACGAAACCAAAAACAACTACCAACACCATCTTTGACCCTCACCCCCAAGTTTCTTTAACAGGTGTCAACCGCCAGAATTTAAATGGAAGATTGGAAAACTGGAAGGTTGGATACCTATTCTTCCGTCCTTCCATTCTTCCACCCTAACACTGATAATTGATAGCTGCTAAAAAGGCACCTATCTATTGAAAAGCACATAAGTCACAGACATGAAACACCCTTCCAAAAGCCCCATCACGCTACGCGCAACGCTGATTGGTATTTTCCTTATTCCATTCAACAGTTATTGGGTCCTACACCTCAGTTATATCTGGGACTCCAACCGACCCACGAGTTTGGCACTGCTCTTCAATGTCCTATTTACGTTGCTTGTTCTTATCGGATTCAGTACAATCCTGCGTCGCTTGCGACCGAGCTTGGCGTTTACACAGAGCGAATTGCTAACAATCTATGCGATGCTCTGCCAAGCCTCCGTTTTCGCTGGACGCGATATGCTGCAAGTTTTGGTGCCGTTGATGGGTAACGGGTTCTGGTACGCAACAACCGAAAACGAGTGGGCACAACTCTTTCACCAACATCTCCCTGAATGGCTCGTCGTTGGAGAACAAGAAATATTACGGGGTTTCTATGAAGGCGAATCCACATTCTATCTTCGGACGCATATAGACGCATGGCTGCTACCGACGCTGATTTGGGTAGGCTTCTGCCTTGTTATCGGCGTAACAATGCTCTGCCTCAATGTCCTGTTACGCAAACAGTGGCAAGAACACGAACGTCTCACCTACCCGATCGCACAACTCCCTTATGAAATCACACGAGCCGCTACAAACACAGGTCGCTTGTCAACGACATCTCACCTATTTTTTAATCGACGGATGATGGTTGTTGGGTTAAGCATCGCCGCCGTGCTGAACCTTGTCTATAGTTTACATCAAATCGATCCTGTTTTCCCGACAATTCCGCTCTATCACGGATTCCGACTCGCAGAAAAGCCGTGGAGCGCAATGAATAACCCCGGTTTCCGTATTAGTTTCTTTCCGTTTGCCATCGGCGTAGGTTTCCTTATCCCGCTCGATTTGGGGTTCTCTTGCTGGTTCTTCCATCTGTTTTGGCACTTTGAACGAATTATCGGGGATATGTTCGGTTGGCGGAGTGCTGTCGGATTTCCGAGAGAGATGGCGCAAATCCGAGGGGTCTGGATTGCGCTCTTCCTCTGGACAGTGTGGATGGGACGCGCACACATCAAAGTCGTCTTGCAGACCATTTTCGGTAGACACACACACCCCGCAAGCGACGAAGGCGAAGCAATGCGCTATAGGACAGCAGGCATTGGGGTGCTTGTCGGGTTTATCTTGATTCTGGCGTTCTGTCTGAAGGCAGGGATGTCGCTCTGGTTCGCAGCCTTATTCTTCGGACTCTATCTCGCAATGTCAATCACAATCACCCGGATCCGTGCCGAACTCGGCCCACCCGCACACGACCTTTACAACGCCGGTCCAGACCTACTTTTGACAGACGCACTCGGTACACGCCGCATCGGCAATCGCAACCTCTCGGTGATGTCGATCTTTTTCTGGCTGAACCACCTCTCCTACCGCGCACACCCAATGCCGCATCAACTGGAGGGATTGAAATTCGCCCACCAAACCCGTTTCAATCCAACGCAACTGCTCTGGGTTTTAGCAATTGCGATCTTTGTAGGCGCGCTCTCTGCGGCGTGGGGACACCTCCATCTCTCCTATCAAGTCGGTTTAGAACAAGCCCGCTCGTGGTATGCCCGCGCCGCTTTTAATAGACTCGCGGGGTGGCTCTATAACCCTACCGAAACGAGTATCAGCGGTATGCTCTATACTGCTGGTGGATTTGGCTTCGCCGTTAGCCTTCTGCTTCTACGGTGGCGGTTCATTCAGTGGCCCCTACACCCTGTCGGCTATGTCGTGTCAAGTTGGTGGACGTTTACAGGGTTGTGGTTCCCGCTCTTAATCAGTTGGGTCGTTAAACGGATACTACTTTCAACGGGTGGTGTTCGCTTATATAGGCGTTCCATCCCATTTTTCATCGGCTTGGTGATTGGCGATGTGATAGTCGCTTCTGTGATTAGTATTCTTGGACTCATTTTCGACTTCCGCGTTGTCTATCTGAGTTGGTAGCATCTTTAGGACTTACGCAGAATGCTCTTTTGTAGCATAACCTGTTAGGTTGTGCATCCAAAACACTTGCGTTTTTTTAGGATTTTCATTTCACAAAGCACCCTTCCTTGAAAATTGCGTAAGTCCTGATTTTTACTGAGTCAGGAAACGTTATCGTTATCCAGATACGGCGTGAGATGTTCCTGAAGTTGGAGCCTCGCGTTGCGGAGATGCGATTTGATAGTGCCTTCGGACCTGTTTAACTGTCGTGCAATCGCTTTGATGGGGAGTTCTTGGATGTAGTATAAGAAAAACACCTGTTTGCGGACAGGTGTGAGATGCGTGATCGCATTCGAGAGGTGCACTCGCAGCTCCTGGCGTTGCAGGTCTCGGCACGCGGAGGGATACGTGTCGGTGATATGGCTTTCATCAATGAGATGCAGCGGTTCCGTGTCATGTTTCTGCTTTCGGAAATAGTCGATACACACATTTTCAGCGATGCGGTAAAGCCAAGAGGAAAAGGCTGCCTCGCCCCGGAAGGTGTGGATAGCACGGAATGCTTTGAGCCATGTCTCTTGTGTGAGGTCTTTAGCGGTTTCAGGGTTCTTGATGTTTCCGAGAATATGGTTGTAGACATGGCGGTGGTATTTGACAACGAGCGGGTTAAAGGCATCGGTGTCGCCATGTTGTGTGCGTTCTATGAAGTGTGTGTCATCAAAATCAAACAAACGTTGGGATTCCTTTCATTTGAGGAAGGGCGTGGTGTTGAGACGGAGCGTGCGTTGCTGTCCGACTGTTTCCAGCGTTACCTGTTTAGCCTGGATGTCGGTGACAGTGGTGTCCGCGTCGAGTTTATCACCCACCGTGACGATGTTTGTTGTTCTCGCGGTTGTACGTTGGAGGATCGCCTGTTTGGGGGTGTTCGCGTCGGTGGGGATGATCGTGCCGAGCAAGCGATAGGGGTCTCTGGGGCGTGGCGGTGTCCAACCGAGCGGACGAAACAGGTTGTTGTCTACAATCGTCCGGTAGAAATCACTCTTTTGAAAATGCTTCAGGGATTCCTGCGGTGTTGAGAACAGACTGCGGAACACTCGGGGAGAGACGGGGCGCGGTGTCTCGGTAAGTGTTTCGTTTTTCGGTTGCCTCGCGGCTGCGGTCGGTACGCGTCGCGTACCGAAACCTCCGAAGAGCAAGAAACCCAACACACCGATGCTGAGGAAGACAATCGTTTTTACGAGCATGTTTATTGAAGGTGTAAATCCTTGTCTAATTCAGAAAAACCTGTTTTGAGGTATTTCAGATTCGGTTGGATGTCCGGAGGATAGTGAATTTCCCATACTTTCACCATAGATTTCTCGAAGTTCGCCGTCGGATAGACAGGGAAAAACGCGTCACTTAAGTTTTCATATAGAAACGAGTCCTTTGGGTCCTTGTTTGTAAACATCAGGTGCGTCGTCCCGTGAGTCTTTAAGTATTCCAACGCGTCACGTTCGGACACGGCCTTGTGAACATGCTGATCATAGAGAAGTATCCAATTCGGGAGGTAGGTATCTTGATCAGTGATGGTTTTTACCCGACCAAGGACGTTGAGTTGGCTACCGTATCCCCAATGTGAGGCAACGATGGCGGTATTTGGAAGTGTCATCTTCATCCAGTGTAAGGCATTTGACACGTCGAGTGTCGGCGTAGATGAGCGCATACGAGCAGCATCAGAAATGGCACGCGTGCTGTATCCACCAAAAGGTGGTAAGAACAGGATCCCCACCAGTAAAGCGATCGCGCTGGTTGTTTTCAGGACAGCGCGTTGTCGGCCTTCTTTCACGAGAAGACTCAGGGAATTAGAAAAGAAGTGTATGAGTTCTGCCGTAAAAAAAGCGAGGGGCACGCTGATAAAGAAGTCGTAACGTTTTGCGTCCCGGGAGAGAGCTACCCAGAAAACGAACCAAGTCATGAATGCGACACCTGGCACCAGACGCGTTTCGTGCGATTTCTGGAGCCATGCGATGATCAGAAATCCTATTCCGGAACAGGTCATCGCAAGGAAAAAGAAAAAATTGCCGTAGGATGCATTCCAGAGATATGTTTCAAGCGGCTCACGGAAAAAGGTGGTAGCGATGAAAAGGACGATTGGGACAAATAAAACGGTATGATTCGAGTGGCGTTGGGTGGCAAAAATCAGCCCAACACTCCCAAAAATAAAGACGCTGCCATAGCGAAAAACCCAATAGCCGTACCCCGGGGCTTTTAGTTCTGTTATCGATTGCATCAGCGAGGTGCGGCTTAACGGGACGGTGGTATCGGCGAAGGTGTCAAGTTGTATCAAAACATACCCGATTGCAAGGGCAATGCTTGCCAACGCCAATCCGAGTGATAGCTTGCGGGCATGCGGTCGGAGTTTTTCCACTTCTGAGAGGAGAAGATATCGAAGTCCACGCACGCCTAAAAGCACAACAGGGGGCACAAGCACAAAGGCAAAAAGATGTTCCGCAAAGCCGTATCCATTCCTGTAGGCAGGGGAGGCGAGGTAAAGTGTCGGCACAAAAGACAACACCCACAGCAGATATAGACACAGGTTGTCTTCTGTTTCGGTCGTGAGAAACCGCCAGAGCTCTACAAAGAGAATAACGCTCAAGAATACACCGAAACCTTCCCAAGAGATACCACCGAGAAAGACTGTCAAGCCACTCGCGAGGGTCCAGAAAAGTCGTTTGCGTCGGTGCTGCGTTTGCAAAGACATTAGGTAGGTAATGACAGCGAGGATACCGATCATCAGGCAAAAAGCATCCCTGTCACCAAAGCCAGCGGCACTGCGTTCTATACTACCGGGGAGGATTGCCAAAAGCACGCCAACAACACTTGAAAAGACCCCTCGGTAGATGTGGTAAAGAAATACACAGAGTGTCCCGAGCCCGATACAAAAACAGACGACAGGCATATAGAGACAGACGTGATAAAGCGTGATGCCTGTTCGGAACACGACCGCAAGGGCTTTATGCGTATAAGAAAGGACATAGCCATAAAGGTTTAGCGTCTGTCCTAAATCTCTACCCAGGGGCAGCCAGCGGTGCATATCGCGTTCGGGGAGTTTGCCGTGTGCTGAGACGAGTTGTGCCTGCCAATAATAGAAGTAGGCATCGGTCTCGGTGAAGTGTCCCGCAGGGAGACGCTCACCCCCTTGAATACGTAGCAAAAACGCAAGAAGCAGAAGACTAAAGAGACATACGGAAAGACTAAGGTTCCTGAGTAACGGGTTTCTTCTCGATGAGTTTTTCAAGTTGTGCGGCAACCGTAGGGGCTATTTGTTTTAGCCGACGGAGTCCCTCCTCACGTCCATGCTGTTGTAAGAGTTCATTGGCTTTTTTGTAAACCTCCCAATGTTCTCGGATGTCTGCCAAAGCTTGAGGTGTTATCTCCGCGCAGCAACTGCAGTTTTTTATCACCCGTGCTGTCTCAATAGGATGTGTGATTTTTCTAGGGGAATGCTTGGGGAGCGTGTTTGTGGCATAACTGACAAAGATAACGATGATACTGCCGAGCGCGAGTGTGGTCATGGAAAATAAAAAATTGGTGTCTTTCATCATAACGGATGCTCTAAAAAGGGCACCTCACTTTTCTAAGCGTTCACGGCGTCGTTTTTGCTCCGCCACTACTTTTAACGCATGTTGATATCGGTTTCTAAAAGAAGGCTCATCGGGATACAAAACCATCTGGGCACGGCTCAACTCCACTGTTTCCTCGGGGGTTCTTTCTATGACAACCTGACCCTCCCCAGCTGCCCACGCTTCATAAACAGGTGCCATATATTTGAAATATGTGTCTATCTCAGGGATATTCCCATGTTTTTTTACGAAGCTTTGACGGTCACTCTCCATGAGTTCCTCTGCTGAGAAATCCGGCATAAAAAGGAAGGGTTCACTTTCTACTTTGCGATCTTTAATGTCTCGTTCAGACTCATAGCGCGTGACCGTTTGAGGAGGCGCATGAGTCTCACCAACACGCAAGGGGCGGTGCGTTGTGTCAATAGGCACTTCCTCATCTACAAGGGGGGGATCTTGTTGTGTTATCGCTTCTCGAAGAAAGTCTATGTTTTTATCTTCAACGGTTGGTTCTCGCTGGGGGCTCAGATCCGTGGCGTTTTCAACATTTGAGCGATCAGGCACTTTGGGCAGGCTCTCAACAAAACGAGTATTATCCCACCGGAGATACAACGTCCACGCGGCACCCAAAAAAATTAGAATGCAGGCGATGAAAATGACTTGTTTCATTTCTAAGAATACCTCCTATTAAAGAGAGGTATAACTTACCTTTGGCAAGTTATACCTAATATAGAAAGAATAAGGTGTTAGGCCGCCTCACACCAGACCCAACTTAGATGGTAAACCGTCCGGTATAACCTGGTTATATCGTGGGGAGGCACATAGTCATTTCCACCACTCCAATGGTCACCTTCATGCCACCCATTCGCATAGACCTCCTGGTTAGTAAAGCTGAGATGAGGAGAACTTGGTATGTTGATACACCGAGTCCAGTATTCGTGTGTCTCATAGATATATTCGCTTGGATCTGCCTCACTCATCGGAGCCAATAACAGAGAACCTGTGATACCAATGGATAGAATACAAACAATAGCAATTATTCTACACAAAGACAGTCGCATTTGTTTTCTCCTTTATTTTTCGAGGGATCACTTCTGAAATGCAAAAAGGTAAGATTTTTGCATTCAGCGGCAATCCTATTATTGTATAAGGTGCTAACCTAAAAGCCTCACAAACTACATCCAATCTGTGCTACAGTCTTCGGAGACTATCAGATATAGCAGCATTTCGTCAAGAATGACAAAACTTCAAAAAATAAGGAGAAAACCTTGCAGGTATGCATCAAATATTTTAACAATTTATCTCCTTTTTCAAGCCTTGTCAAGTGAAAATCAAAAGTTAATAATCATCTCTCTTTCTTTACCATCACAGACACAGGATCCGTGGGATTCTCCGCCGCGGCTTTCTTCCATGCCGCTCTCACACGTTTCACCGTCTCCTCAATAACAGACTGAGAGATACCAATTGCTTTCGCAATGTCCGATAGAGGCTGTCCATCCAAGTACCGTTCCATAATCCATCTGTCGCGCTCTTCTGGGAGACACTCTACTAATGCCTCTAAGTGAACTGCAACCGGACTCAGCCATGTAATCAACCGCTCCCATCTTTTCTGAACGGCTCCAGGAGTCGAGCCAATCACTTCCGCGACCGCTTTGGGTGTCAGATGATCCATCAGCACCGCAATCTCTCGATCTTTATCCGAAAGCAAACGCAAGAGTTGCATCTTCATATCGTGATTCGCTGCTCTCTGCCGACTATCCTTATCTGAGAGTGTTGATGCGAAAGGTGCCTCTTTCTCACTGACAGAAAGATTGTCAAGCGATTCAGTTGGCAGGTACCTCGCTCGTCTTTCCAAGGCTCTCGTGCGGTCAATCGTTAGATTTATCGCGATGGTTATCAACCATCCTGACAACTCCTCCGGTTCTTGGATTTCCTTCCCCCTCTTGAGAGCATTGAAGGCTTTGGTGAAGGTTTCGCTCGTAATATCCTCAGCATCTGTGATGGGATCTGGATAGTTCCACATCATCTTGCTAACGTAGTCGAAAACGGTCTTGTAATACCTATCAAAGAGGAATCTACATATCTCCTCTGCGTCATCAGTCTCTAAAACGTGCCGATTTAAATTAACGCCGCTACACACCTCACCTATCTGCCTTTCAATATATCTATTATATTTAAAGGCATCTGCAACTGCCTTCGTAATATAATCACGCAGATTTTGGAGGAATTCCGACACAATCGGTTATTTTTTTCAGTGTGTAAATATTTTGTAGATTGTCTGACATCGGGGAGGACGCGGATGACGCGGATTTCTGACACATTTTATTTACAACTTACGCAATTCCCTAATCGTGCGGTTAGGAATGCACATCGCATTTAGGCGAGTACGCCGCAAAACCACACCTACCGCGGAGGAATAGGCGTAATTTCCTAATTTTGCGTAAGTCCTGTTATTGTCAGGATCAGGATGGACAGGATGCAGAAATACTATGCACAACCTAACAGGTTATGCTACAAAAAACTTGACTTTCCCAACCAGACTTGGTATCATTATCCTTATGGAGACAATAGAAACGGCACTCAACGTGAACATCGGCGGGATCAAGATGCGGAACCCGGTCATGACAGCATCCGGCACTTTTGGCTACGGCAGCGAATACGCCGATTTCGTGGATCTGAACCGACTCGGCGCAGTTGTCGTTAAAGGTGTTACAAGTGTCCCGTGGCCCGGCAATCCGATGCAACGCATCATGGAAACCCCCTCCGGTATGCTCAATGCCATCGGACTTCAAAATGTCGGCGTAGACGGTTTCATTTCAGAGAAACTCCCCTACCTCCGCGACTTTGACGTGCCAGTGATTGTCAATGTCTGTGGCAAAACGGTTGAAGAATACCTAACAGTGATTGAGAAACTGAACACGGCAGACGGTATCGCAGGCGTAGAACTCAACATCTCCTGTCCGAACTTAGATTGTGGCGGTATGAGTTTCGGTGTCGATGCAACGCTGGCATATCAACTCGTTAAAGAAGTCAGAGCTATAACACACCTACCGCTATTGGTGAAACTCTCCCCGAACGTCACAGACATTACCGTAATTGCGCGCGCTGTCGAGGATGCCGGTGCAAACGCGCTCTCTGCCATCAACACACTCCTCGGCATGGCGATCAACGCTGAAACACGAAAACCCGAACTGGCAAATGTGACGGGCGGACTCTCCGGGCCTGCAATAAAACCCGTAGCACTCCGATTGGTCTGGGAGGTCTACAAAAGCGTCTCTATTCCGATTGTAGGGATGGGGGGTATTATGACCGCAAGGGATGCTGTGGAATTCTTTATTGCCGGTGCGTCTGCTGTAGCAGTAGGAACAGCGAACTTCGTCAATCCCTGTGCATCGATGGAAGTGGTGAAAGGTATCTATGACTATCTTCAGAAAGCAGATATGAAATCGGTTAAAGAATTGGTTGGAAGCTTAAAGGTCAATCTGTAATCGCTGCTGAAAAAATTGATATTTTCGGACAATCTGGTGTATAATTAGAATATGGCACAATACTTTGATAATGCAGCAAAATATGTTATGCTTCAACACGCACAAGAATTCGCGGAATTCATGACGGGGTCTTCAGATATCATCGTTCGGGAGAAACTCGAAACGAAAGAACCCACACTCAAAGCGCATGAAAATGATAGCACTTTGAAGGTGGAAATCAACAATGAAACTGTGATACTCCATACAGAGGTGCAGACAGATAACAGCAGAAAACCGATGCACTATCGTATGGCAGCATATCACGGTTTTCTCATGAATTTATATGAGCTCCCTGTCTATTCCAACGTTCTCTATCTACACCCGAGGGCAGGCAGGAATGATAAAGGTTATTATGCGGACAAGGGTCCGGGTTATGAATACACACTACGCTATAAAGTGATAAGACTTATCGAGATAGAAGGACAATCGGTTTTGGAAATGCAGGCACCGGGATTATTGCCCTTCACGCCGCTAATGAAACCACCAGAAAGAATAGAACCAAACCGCTGGCTGGAAAAATGTATTGACGTGACAGCCTCGGCAAGCGTGGATCAAAGCACTCGTGATACTTTACTCGCAGCACTCGGCATTTTTGGTGAATTGGTTTATGAACCACAATTGATTAAAAAACTTTTACCGGAGGGTATCATGCAAAAATCTCCTCTTCTCCAACTCTACATCCAAGAAGCTGAACAAGAAGCTCTTAAACGAGGTCTCGAACGAGGTCTCGAACAAGGTCTCGAACAAGGTCTCGAACAAGGTCTCGAACAAGGTCTCGAACAAGGCGAGAGAAAAGGCACTATCGAAAACATCATTGCATTGCTCGGAATGCAATTCAACACTGAAGCAGTCCACGCCTTGAAGCCGGCCCTTGAATCTATAGACAATTTGCAAGACCTCAGGCAATTGCTACTCACGGTTCCCCAATCTGAGAGTCTCGAAGCGTTCATGCAAACGCTACATAGATAGAAACACATCAGCATACGCAGCGGGCATCCTTAAAAATGTCCTCCAAAGGAAAAGAATGCGGCATCTGGTAACACTCGACGATCTGTCGAATTTTGAGATTGAACAGATTTTTCGACTCGCATCAGGCATGCAGTCACAACTGGAAACATGGGCGGGAATCTGTCGGAGCAAACTGCTCGCAACGCTTTTTTATGAACCGAGCACACGGACTCGGCTCTCGTTTGAAAGTGCGATGGAACGACTCAACGGCGGGACGCTCGGCTTTGCTGACCCACGCGCGACTTCCACCGCTAAAGGTGAAACCCTTGCCGATACCGCACGGATGGTGACGAATTACGCCGACATCATTGTGGTTCGACACAGCTGGGCGGGTTCAGCACGCGTTATGGCGCAGTACGCACATATTCCGGTCATCAACGGTGGCGACGGCAGCCACACACATCCGACACAAGCACTCGCTGATCTCTATACCATTATACAGCGAAAATCGGAGGTCGAAGGACTCACCGTCGGTATCTGCGGAGATTTGCAGTTTGGCAGAGCAGCGCACTCCTTCGCACTCGCAGTCGCACGGTTCGGTGGGAAACTCATTCACATCGCGCCGAAACCGCTACAGATGCCAGCGTGGATACTTGCGTCATTGGAACAACGCTACGGTCAGAAACCGCTTGAGGTCGAAAGCGTCGCAGAGGTGATTGATCAGTTAGATGTCATCTACGTCAACAGGCTTCAGGAAGAGCGACTCCCTTCAAATATGGACGCAGCCACCGTACGGGGCAGTTATCTGCTGAACGCAGAAGTTATGAAAAACGCGAAACCCGATGCGATGATTATGCATCCACTCCCCCGCGTCAACGAACTCGCCTACGAGTTAGACGATGATCCGCGCGCTGCCTATTTCGAGCAATCCGCGAACGCCGTGCCGATTCGGATGGCACTGATTGCCAGTCTCATCGGACTCGAACAACTCATTCTGACACAACCCCCGAAGCGAGACATCAGCACCTCTGCACATACGTGTGCAAACACAAACTGTGTCACGAACTATGAAACCTACTTAATTCCCGAATGTGAAACGCTTAGTGGTGATGTCGAGTTGCGCGCTTGTGCGTACTGTGGGTATCTACTCTCGTAGTGCTGAATACCGTACGGGCGGATAGGGCAATTCACCCGTTTTCCGGACAGCCGCGTTTACTCCGCTGTGAGTGCACCGGCAGGTAATTCGTCTGCTTCAAGAATTGCCCGACGCGTAATCCGCCAGAACGGACTTTCAGTGCCAACAGCTTGCCATTCGCCCGTAAAAATCTTGACAACATAATCTTTTTCGGCATCATCCAGGTCATCGGGAAAGATTTCGTTGGGGCTCCAGTTCGTGTATGTGACAGGTTCGCCGCTATCCCATTGCCACTCTCCCTCTGTTTCAACATCACTTAGCCCAATCCAAAAGGGTGCCGGGTCAAAAAGTCCCTCAAGCCACCGCTGTTCCATTTCGTCGTTAATAGAGACAAGATAGGCATTTTCTGCAGTTGCCAAGGCTTTTGCTTCCTCAGGTCCCTCAACATAAACCTCTTTGTAGGCGTGTCCATTTTCAGGGTTGACGACCCACACTCCTCTCCGGTCGAATGCCGGAGGTGTAGACGTTTCTACATCTTCCGCCACGGGCGCAATGGGCGCACTATCAAACATCAACAGGAGATCTTCCCGTCGTTCCCCAGCATTCAGCACAAACTGCTCCGACGTGACAGAAAGGTCTTGATATGCGACTGTAACGGTATACAGACCACCTCCACTAACATACTCCGTGAAGGTTCCATCGGCATCTGTCTGTGTCCCTCCACTTGAAGACCCGCCGCCGCTGCCATCCAAATCCTCTTGCCTCATACTTATGCGAATGCGCGCATCCGCGAGCGGAGAGCCGTCGTTGAAAACGAGCCGTCCCCGAATCCGCATACGCGGACGCACTTTAACCTCAACGTTTTGGATGTGCACCCCGGGAGTGATAGTAAAGGTGATGCCACCAAACGCATACGGTTCATCCTGATGGTAAGTTACTTCCCCTATTTTGATGGAGAGGATCTCATCTTCAGGTTCAACGTAAAATTGTTTCTCAGTATCTATATCAAACGGTAATATTAATTGAACTTGGCCAGGGGTAATGCCGCTGAAAGAAAAAGCTCCATCCTCGTCCGTCTCTGTTTCTAACGGTTGTATCCACTCCGCCTCATCCGTATAATCATCAAACATGACATGTTGAATCGCTAACGAGAGTCCTGCAATTGACTCCCCCTCTAATCCCACAACGCGACCCGAAAACCCCACCGTGCCGTCTTGTGTCCTGTCGTGTGACACTGCAGAGAGGACAGGTTGTCGAAGATCACTACAGCCTGAAAAAAGACAGACTGCAATAACGAAGAAAAGCACTATGCCGATAAATGGATTTATTAATTGCGCATCCACAAGCCTTTGTATAAAATCTGAACGCTTCATCGTAAATATCTCCTATTTTTGGTCCTTAATTCCTTTTTCAAGAAGTGCCATTTCTGTCATGTGGAGGATAACACTGCCCGGATTAACGGCATACCACTTGCCATCAAAGAAGGTCATAACAGCATAATCCCTTCCACCAACATCTGAGGCTTCGGAAAAGAAGTCGTCAGGGACCCAGTTTTCATAAGCGACAGGTTCACCGTTATCCCACTGCCACTGTCCCGCTGTTTCGGTATTACTGAGACCAATCCAATAGAATTTATGCCCAAAAACCGCTTCCAACCACGCCTGTTCCTCGGCATCGTTAATCGTGACGAGATGTGCCTTTTCATCGGCAGCTCGGGCAACCGCGGCATCGCGCGTTTCGCAGCTAACCCTTTTATAGGCATGACCATTGGTAGGATTTACTATCCACATCCCGTCTGATTCCTGTTCGGATGCCAGTTCAGACCCGTCAACTGCTGTTGTACGCGGCGGTTCGGGCAAAATTGGTTGACTATCAAAGGTTAGTGTGAGACCTTCAAAACGTTGTCCAGGTTCAAGGCGAACAGGTTCAGCCTCTGCGGACAGAGCCCGATATTCCACAGAAAACGTGTAGAAGGCAGCGTCATCTTTTTCGTCCAGATAATAAACAAAATAGCCTTCAGCATCCGTTCGCGGATCCCCACCCGACTGCCGACTGCCAGTTTCATTCACATCGTAAGAACGGAAGTGAAGACGAACACGTGCATTAGAAAGCGGGGTACCATCTTTAAAAAGAATACGTCCCCGAATCCGCATTCGTGGATGCACCGTAACTATGACATTATCAATATGTGTTCCGGGTTTGACACCAAACGCGATTGGGCTGAAATCATCGCGTGCGTAGAAGGCGATACCTTGGATACGGAGGGATAGGACTTCAAGATCGGGTTCAAAATCGTCTGGTTCCATTCCGAAAGCATTAGCGTCTTGTGTATATGTGCCACTCTTTAATATCTTCTCAAAGTTCCTTGGAAGCAGGTTACCTATATTGTCCGGAAGCGCACCGAAATGCAATGGTCCTTGCGGAATATCCTTAATAGAAAACTGCCCCTCAGCATCTGTGCGAGCACGACGTAACTGAGAATACTCATAAGGTAAAAAGACTCGATCCAGGTGTCCATCATCAAGTCTACTGGGAGCGACATATATTGATAAGCCAGCGACTGGATTTCCATCCAAATCAACAACGCGACCACTCAAAGTTCCTGTCTCCTCCTGAGCGGGACCGCGTAAAGTAAAACCGATGAAAAGGGCAATGACTGCTGCCAGTAACACCAAATGCCGCTTTTTGAATGCTGAACGTTTCATAATTTGTCTCCTTTTCAACGAAACATAAGGTTTACTGCTCTACCGGCGGTTCTTCCTTTTCAATGATAGCCGTCGTAATAAAACCCCACCGCCTGTTTCTCGGATTAACGTCTTCCCATTTTCCTGAGGGACCCATAATAACGTAATCCTCATCTCCATCGCCGGTGTCATGAGGTTCCTGCACACGCCAGTTGGTGTAAGTAAGCGGCTCGCCGTTGTCCCACTGCCATTGCCCTTCTTTCGCGATGTCGTTGAGTCCGATCCAACTCGGTTGGCCTCCAAAAACAGCCTGCAACCAATTCTGTTCGGATTCATCGTTAATTGCGACAAGGTACGCGCCTTCAGCGGCGGCTTGGGCTTGTGCGGATTCCCAACGCTCACGCTTAATCATTTTATACGCGTGCCAGTTCTCTGGTCTGATGACCCAAACATCGAATGCACTGGATCCACCAACGGAAGCAGAAGCGGATGCGCTGAAGGAGTTCCTGCGCTGCGTAGAGAAAGGTGTAGCTGCCGGACTGTCAAATGTAAAAATCATGTCGTGCGTCGGATCCCCAGACTTAAGGATAATGGGATTCGCCTTCACAGTCTGGCCCGCATACATTACGGACAAGATGTAAAATGTGGGTTCCGCTATCCCGCTATCCACATAATACTTAAAGTAGCCTTGGGCATCCGTATGAAAACTCGAAGACTGAGAAGATTCACTGTGCAGACTTACCGTTCGCAAGCGAAATTTGATTCCCTCATCGGCGATCGGTGTCCCATTTGCGCGCTGCACCTTACCTCGGATATGCGGATATTGTACGGTAATTTCAACGTTTCCAATGTCGTCCCCTTGCTCTACAGCAAACACAATCCCACGTTTCCATGTCCCACTCGCATAGAAAAACAGCCCTTCAATCTGAGCCTTTAGAAGCTGAACATCTACCTCACTGGATGGCAATAGCGTCAATAGCATAGGACCAGCAATAACATCAGTGATAATGAAATGCCCTTCTGAATCGGTTTCTGTTTGGAATGTCGGTGGATCTATCGGCGAACCGTGTTGATCCTCATACACTGGAAACCAGGCACCGTTGCCATCAAAAACAGAGACAAGCCCTATTGTGAGTCCCTCAATCGGATTTCCCGCCTCATCAACGACGCGTCCAGAGAAAGTTGTTAGGGCGCGATCCTGTCCATCGCTCTTCAAGGGAGCTACGAGCAAAAGCACAACACTTCCGATAAACAGTACGAGGAACATGAGGTTAAAGCGGTTCATTAGTAACGCCTCCTTTTGTGAAGTTCAGAGATTTTTTCAAAAAGGATAAACTACAACTATATATTGTCCTCAAACGAAAAAAGTTAACAGTAAGATTACAAGTTTTCTCGAAAAGAATCAACATAAATAACGCTAATACATCCCATATTAATCCTTGAAAAAATTCGGGGGAAATGGTAACATGGCACCAAAATAGATAAAACAATCCGTTTCAAGTCCATATCAATTTGAGGAATCTCAATGAAGATTACAAAATTAGAGACGTTTCTGGTGCAACCGCGCTGGCTCTTTCTTAAAATCCACACGGACGAGGGATTGGTCGGACTCGGCGAACCGATCTTAGAAGGACGCGCGAAAACCTGTGCACAAGCCGTTGACGAACTCGCCCCCTATCTCATCGGTCAGGATCCGAGACGCGTCGTACATCACTGGCAAGCGATGTATCGTCATGCATTCTATCGCGGGGGTCCCATTTTGACAAGTGCACTAAGCGGCGTGGAGCAGGCACTCTGGGACCTCGCAGGAAAGTCGCTCGGCGTTCCCGTCTATCAACTCTTCGGTGGACCAACCCGCGACCGCATCAGGCTCTACAAAGGCGGCGGCGATCCAGAAGGGATCAAAGAATGGATTGACAAAGGATTCACCGCTTTCAAAACAGGTCCTGCAGGCGGCAGACCGGCACGTATCATCGAAAATAAAGCCTTTATCGACAGAGCCGTAGATCACTTCGCTGCGCTCCGTGAAGCTGCTGGCACAGAAGTTGACCTCGCCATAGACTTCCACGGAGCAATCAGTCCGCAAACCGCAAAAGTTCTGATTAAAGCGTTAGAACCCTACCAACCGATGTTCATTGAAGAGCCAATTCAGTGCCAAAACGTGGACACCCTCGCTGAAATAGCAAGGAGTACCCACATTCCGATTGCGACGGGTGAGCGCGTGTTCACAAAATGGGGATTCCGTGAAATCTTAGAGAAACAGGCAGCATCTATCCTTCAGCCTGATCTCTGTCACGCCGGTGGTATCAATGAGGTGCGCATCATCGCAGGCATGGCAGAAGCCTATTACGGCGGCATCGCCCCGCACAACCCGTTGGGCCCTATCTCCTTAGCGGCGTGTATCCAGTTAGATGCCTCTATACCGAATTTCCTGATGCAAGAACACACCACCCTTGGTGAAGGCTATCTTAAGAATCCCTTCGTCTTCAAAGACGGCTTTGTTGAACTTCCAACGGGGCCCGGCCTCGGCATAGAACTCGATGAAGATGCCCTTGAAGACAAAATCGACCACGACTGGCAGAACCCTGTGACTTACCACCCTGATGACGGTTCCGTTGTCGATTGGTAAGGCATAGCGATCGGCTATCAGCCGTCAGTTAAAGAGGTTTCTGATGCACATCAAGTCTTTCCCTAACTGATAACTAATAACTGAAAACTGAAAACTATTATGAACGGACTCACTTAACAATCCCAAAGTTTTAACTTTAGGGTCCGTCCCGCGTGTCTCGTCCGTTTGCATTAAAAAACATTCGACAAAAAGGTGTATTTTATGGTATAATGAGTATTACCAGTTGGCAGACATACACAGCGTCACTGCTTAGTGACGTGTCTGCCTACCCACTGTGTAGGGGTTAAAGACTGGTAACTGGTAAATATTCAAAATGGCACACAAAGCACACAAGATCGCCTTGCGTCCAACTGATGCACAGGTTGCGTGGTTTCAACAACAATGTGGTTATGCACGGTTTGCCTTCAACTTGGCTTTGGCAGATTTCAAGGCGGGTTTATCAGAAGGCATGTTCCATTCCTTCATAAACCTCAATAATCGTTGGAATCAACGTAAAAAAGCGTTGGACTGGGCAGGCGAACAAGACCAACGCGCAGCTCTGCACGGTGTAAAAAACCTATCCGATGCTGTGACGCGCTGGCGAAAAAAGCAAAATCGTTTTCCGAAGTTCAAGAAACGTGGAAGCCGTCAATCGTATACCGTCGAAGGATACCAGTGCAAAGTCGAAGGCAAACATATCAAGTTGCCGAAAATCGGCACGGTCAAGATGTTTTCGGAATTACGTTTTGCTGGCAAAATCAAACAGGTTACTATCTCAAGGAGCGCACATCGTTGGTTTGTCTCGATCCTTGTTGACACAGGAACACCTAACGTTCCACGTGACACGCGTGGGCTCCCTGTGATTGGCATAGATGTAGGTATCAACACACTGGCAACCCTTGATAATGGTAAGCAATACGAAAACCCAAGACCGCTAAAGCGTTACGAGCGAAAGTTGGCACGCGAACAACGCAAGTTAAGCCGAAAGGTATTCTTAAGTCAGAACTGGTATAAGCAGAAACGCAAAGTGGAACGCCTGCATTATCGGATTGCTTGTATCCGAAAAGACGCTCACCACAAGGTAACTACGGATATAGTTCGCAAAGCGTCTGCTATCGGTATAGAAACACTTTCGGTCACGAATCTACTCAAGAACAGAAAACTTGCCAAAGCCTTATCCGATAGTGCGTTAGGTGGTTTCCTTGAGAAACTTAAGACGAAAGCCGAAGGGCTTGGCATACCGATTGTTCAAGCACCGCAGTTTTTCGCAAGTTCCAAGATGTGCAGCAGTTGTGGACACAAGAAAGACGATCTGACGCTTTCAGACAGAAACTATCAGTGTAACCACTGCGGAACGTCTATAGATAGAGACCAAAATGCAGCAATCAACCTAAAACAGGTCGCGGTGGGATACACCGAGACGTAAAACGCTTGTGGAGTTTCTATAAGACCTCCACAACGGAGGCACGAAATGACGAAGCAAGAAGCCCACGACTTTAGACGTGGGAGTATCACGTTTATCATGTTCACAAAACATCTGGAAGGTTTAGAAATTCCAGATATTATTGATGCCCTGCAATCCGTCGGCGTGAGCGGTGCCGATTTATGTGTTCGCCCCGGCTATCCCGTGAATCCAGAAAACGCCACTGAGGCACTACCCGCTGCCGCAAAGCAATTCGCCGATGCAGGTTTGTCCATTCCACTCGTCACAACACCCGGTGACTTCCTCGACCCAACACAAGAGGAAACGCAACGCGTCTACGCTGCCGCCGGTGAAGCCGGTGTCGAAAATATCAAACTCGGATACTGGCATTGGCATGCAGAAGACGGCGGCTATTGGGCACAAGTCGATTTTATCCGAACACAATTGGAAGGGTTCGCCAAGCTCTCCGCACAATACGGACCCCGAACCTGTATCCATAACCATTCTGGAACCTCCATGGGACTCAATTCATGCGCAGTGATGAACCTTGTAAAGGGTTTCGATCCGCAACACGTCGGTGTTTTCGCCGATACAGGACATCTCTCAATCGTCGGTGAACCCATCAACATGGCACTCGATATTGTCAAATCGCACCTCGCTGTTATGGCGTTCAAGGATCTTGCGCGTTCCCCCGGTATGAGCGGCGGCAGAGTTGTCCGAATGAGCAAAGGCTTCGTTGACTGGGAAACAGCAGTGAGGACGTTACAAACCATCGACTTTTCAGGTCCCGTGAGTTTCCACAGTGAATATAGCGGAGAACCCGTGGAGACCGTCATCGACCTTGCACGCATAGATGTCCGTTTCATAAGAAGTTTAATGGACAAATAGAGGGAAATAAATGTTTCAGCTAGGCTTAAATACCAGCACAATTCGTCCTGCCGGATTAATGGACAAGATTCGGATCGCTGCCGAAACCGGCTATTCAGCGATTGAGTTATGGAACGACGATCTAACGGCTTACGAGGCGCAGGGCGGCTCGCTCGCCGATGTCAAAAAAGCACTCGATGACTACGGACTTTCGGTTCCCACTGTCATCGCCTTACACGGTTGGCTTAATACCACAGGTGCGGAACACCAAGAAGCCATCGAAGAGGCAAAACGGCGCATGGCACAAGCCGCGGCTGTCGGATCAACCTATATCATCTCAAGCCCACCGCGTGAGGTGGCAGATTTGCAGTTAGGTGGCAAGAACTACCGCGAACTGCTTGAACTCGGACGCGAATTCGGCGTTAAACCCGCCATGGAATTCCTCGGTTTCGTTGATGGTGTCAACCAAGTCAAACATGCCTGGGAAGTGATGGAAGTGGCAGATCATCCCGATAGCACGATTGTCCTTGATCCGTTCCACATCTATCGCGGCGGCGGGGAAATAGAGGACATGAAGGGCATTCCGGGCGAGAAAATCGCAGTCTTTCACTTCAACGACGCGCCTGCACAACCCGCACGCGAGGAGCAATCGGACGCAGACAGAGTTTATCCTGGGAATGGTATTCTTGACCTCGGACAGATGATCGCTATCGTGAAGGATGCTGGATATTCAGGAGTCATCTCACTGGAGTTATTCAACCCAAACTATTGGGAACAAGATCCAACGGAGGTTGCTCGGATTGGATTGGAAAAGATGAAATCTGTGATAGACAGTCTCTAATTTCAACATTTTTAATAATCGGCAGTGCCGCATAAGATGCCTAACTTCTATAAAAATACTAAAGTTTGGGCAATATCCTGTTGCGTATGAGTTGAGTTTCTAAGGGGTTGTGTTTTTTCTATGAGTTTCTGACACGAACGTAACCCACCGAAAAAGAAATTCAGATGCATCAAAAGGCAGCCCCAGCGGGGCGGAATGTCTATAGAAATGCAATACGCCCACCTCTTTAGCCCCAGCGGGGCGAAATGTGTGTTCTCTTAAAATTGTCCAAAGTTTAGTATAAAAATTAGGACTTACGCGTCTTTTGTAGCGTAAACTGTCAGTTTGCGCTACGGTTCCTACATACAATGATTAAAGGAAAAGTGAAATGTCTATAGAGACAGATAAACGCCTGACATTAGATGAAATGGTCGAGAAGTATCCCGATCAGTGGCTGTTTATTGTTGATCCCGAAATCAACAACGAAACTTCAGAACTTATATCAGGCATAGTTACTGCCCATAGTGATTTAAGGGATGATGTTTATAGTGAACTAAGGACCCTTACAGGCGGTGCCGTTATACGTTATACTGGGGAGATTCCAGAAGGGAGATTGTGCCTGCTATAATGAGTCAGACACGTTTTGCGTTAAGCCCTGACAAATTAATCATGGTTCAAGCTACAATACATGCATTAGACGATAGCAAGCATGTTACCATAGATTTAATATTAGATACTGGTGCCTCGCTTACGACTATTAATCCAGATATTTTATCAGATTTAGGATATGATCTTTCAGATCCGAATTTGCGTAAGATTGATTTTATCACAGCAAGTGGTATTACGAATGCTGAAATCATCACAGTGAGTAGATTATCTGTAATTGGTCATACTTTTGAAGGAATGGAAGTTGCAGCTAGCTATTTACCTATCGAGACCTACGCGCACGGATTATTAGGAGCAAATTTCTTATCTTGTTTTGATATAGGTATTAGCTATTCTAAACGTATCATTAATACCGAACCAATCCCATCTGCGATTTTTAGTTTTACACCGTAGGCAATTAGGATTGCGTACAAGTTGAGTTTTCATGGGACTGTCTATTTTTTTGTGTGTTCCGCACGATGTAGGTTGTTTTGAATAATCAAAAAATAAGGAGGCAACAATTGGAAAACGGGCAAAAAAGAATTAGTGAGTTGTTTGATGGAAGGAAAATTTTTAACATCCCAAAGTATCAGCGTGCTTACGCTTGGGAAGAACAACAACTTAAAGATTTTGTTGAGGACATAGAAAATCAAAAACCTGATCGAAGTTATTTCTTTGGAACAATTCTGTTTCAGGCACAACCACGGCATGAAGGGTTTGAAGTAATTGATATTGTTGATGGTCAACAGCGGATTACAACACTTATTATCTTTATGAAGCTGCTTTTGACACAGAGGAAAGAAACAGGCAACGATGTCACGATGCTAGAGGATACCTATATCCAGATCTACAACAGGTACAAACTTCGCGTTTTGGATACTGATAATGACTTCTTCATATCTTACATCTTGCAAGATAACCGACCCGACGTTAGTCAGATACATACCCCATCCCAAAGGCGATTACTCAAAGCAAAAAATTTCCTTTGTCGATCGCTAAAGACACGTTCAGATAAGATCGAGAAGTTCATAGATACAATTGAAAATATGAAAGTCCTAACTTATTCGGTTGAGGATAAGGCCGAGGCGACTCTCATCTTTGAGACGACTAATGACCGGGGAAAATCGCTGACTAGTTTAGAAAAAACCAAAAGTTTTCTGATGCACAAAAGTTATATTGTGTCAAACAATCCTGAAACCGACTTAGACATTCTCCAAGATCGGTTCAGCGAAATCTACCGAAACTATGAGGAAATTGAATCTCGCGTAGATGAAGATTCGATTTTGCAGTATCACTTCATCGCTTTTGAAGAGTGGAAAAACAAGAAAGAGTACCAACAGTCCGTCCAAATGATTAAGCAGAAGGTGAACAAGTTGGTCAATGCAGAAGATAGAGCGGAAGCATGGAGATTCATAGAGAGGTGCAGTCGGGAATTGAAAGAAAGTTTTGGAATCGTGAAGACGTTGTTTACGAGTCGTGCCCCTTATCTTCTCGACTTATTTGCTCTCAGTCGCCGAGCGACATTTTATCCACTGCTCATCAAAGCTTACAAATTGGATCGCTTAGATGGAAAGCAAAATTTCAAACGTATTACCCGATTAGTAGAAATTATTTGTTTCCGTTTCGGTATTGGAGGATACAGGAGTGATAAAGGACGTGAATCGCTGTACGGACTAGCTAGGGATTTCAGCGGTAATTTCGATCAGTTGGTCAAAGAGCTTCAGGACTTCGTTGAATATTACTGCAACGACTCTGAGTTTGAACGATGCTTAAGGAACTCTTTCTTTCACTTTGATGTGGACGGAAACGATCAACAGTATCTCTTCTGGAAATACGAGAATCATCTTAGAATAAAAAAACAACCGATATTTCCGGAGATGTCCTACGATGAATTTACCAACACTGATTCGCGGCGAAAATTTTCAATTGAGCACATCATCCCACAATATCCGACTGCTAATGAAATTGTTGCAGATAAATCAATCCGACCAACTATAGATTTGAACTTCAGGGCAAAGTATCTCCACAGTATAGGGAATTTGACAATTGACCCACTGTCGGCAAATGCTAGCAAGTCAAATCAGGATTTTGAGCATAAAGATCAGGGATATTTCCGCAAGGCTCCACTCAAGACCCAAAACGAGTTGAGTGAGTTTCTTAATTCAGAAACAGAGCGGTGGGATGAGGTTTCTATTTCCAACAGAGCAGATAGGATTTTAAAATTTGCTCTGGGACATTGGGATCATAATAGTGTTTAAACTACGGAAGGAAATTTTCCGATGCCTATTAAACGCCTCGCGAGTCAGAGAGTGCCTTTACAACAACTGGTTTATTCTATGAATAAAGAGCCGCTAATTTCTCGGTGAATAAGATTTTATGGAAAAAGCAGCAAAGCGCACATTTAACACAAAACTGAACGAATTTGTTAAAACGCTGAATTCGTACGTTGCTACTCCTGATGGACAATGGACTATCAAAGGTTTTATTGACGTTTACCGGAGAATTTACACAATTTCATCAGATACCAAAATTGTATCCAAATTATTGGAAATCCATCTATTTCCCCGATTGATGACGTTCGCGGAACAAAACGGTTACACGCTTGTTCCTGCGGAAAAGCAGAATTATTATCCAGATATTTCCTTGGTTAGCGGAACTGACGGGCACAAGTTTGCTCTTGATTTCAAAACAACATACATCTCTCCTGAAAATCCAGAGTTCTGTAATGGATTCACACTCGGTTCCCACGGAAATTATTTCGTAGATCGCAATAACCGTAAAAATATTCAGTTTCCCTACAATGAATACGCAGGGCACTTCTGTTTGGGAATCATCTATACACGGGCAAGTGCTACCTCAGTTGATGAAACAGAGTCGTACGCGCTTGAGGACTTGGATTTAATTCCTTCTGTTATTAGAGATTTTCAGTTCTTTGCAGCTGAAAAGTGGAGAATTGCAAGCGACAGAAGGGGCAGCGGCAATACTGCAAACATAGGCAGCATTGATAAGATCACCGACATTCTATCAGGCAACGGCATGTTCCGTCTGTTAGGCGAAAAGTGGTTTGATGATTATTGGATGAACTACAGGAAGATTACTGTACGAGACGATACAGGCAAAACAAAGAAAATTACGAATCTGCATGATTTCGTCACCTACAGAGGTGGAGATACAAGCCTTATCCTCCCGAGAGCATCACGTAGAAAGGTCCGCTCAAAATGAAGGTACTTATTCCACCGATAAAATGCCAGGGCATCAAAAGCAAATTAGTTACATGGATTGCTGAGACCATCCAATGGAACAGCGAAGGGGTCTGGATTGAACCGTTCATGGGGTCCGGGGTCGTCGGATTTAACCTCAAACCGCGCAAGGCACTTTTCTGCGATACAAATCCACATCTCATCGCCTTCTATCAAGGAATAAACAACGGGACAATCCATCCGATTGTTGTCCGAGAATTCCTTGAATCAGAGGGAAGCGAATTAGCCAAACACGGTGCAGATTACTATTATGAAGTCCGAAAACGGTTTAATAGAGAAAAATCTCCTTTAGATTTTCTATTTTTAAACCGTGCCTGTTTTAACGGGCTTATCCGCTTCAATAGGCAAGGCGAGTTTAATGTACCGTTCGGACATAAGCCGGAACGTTTTTCTAAAGCGTATATTACCAAAATTGTAAATCAGGTAGAATGGGTCGCCAAACGCGCCAGCCTCAGCGATTGGACATTTTTGCATCAAGATTTTCGGATAACCCTGTCTCATGCAACCGAGGCAGACTTTATCTACTGCGATCCACCTTATGCCGGGCGACATACCGATTACTTCAACACTTGGAACAAAACAGACGAAAAATCGCTCTATCAGAGTTTGAAAACAACCAAAGCACGCTTTATCCTCTCAACGTGGCACAGCAACGAACATAGAGACAATCCCGCGATTTCAACCCTATGGTCAGAATTTAACGTCATCACGAGAGAACATTTTTATCACGTGGGTGCCAAGGAATCAAATAGAAAACCGATGTTAGAAGCACTCGTCACTAACTTTGAGCCAGCACCGGAACCCAGAAAAACCGCCAATGAATGTGACACCTACGCAGCAGACGCGCTACAGTTGAAATTGCTTCAGCAGAAAGGACAATCAAGATACACTCCCAGAGACTCCTTTTCCGAGAAAACAGATTAGATAGAAAAAATCGATTTTTCTCTTGCTTTTTTAACTGCGTGTGTTATAATTGTATATTGAGTTTTGGACAATTTTATGGGCATAAACCCAAAAATAAATTTGAATACTTATGTTATATGTGGTATAATATAAAAACAATATCAAATCAGTAAATACACCGATGCACAGATTATGCTCAATCGTTCCTTTGATAATACCATACAACTTTGAAAACAAAGAAAAATGTTACACTTTTCGCAAAATTTTAAAAAATAAAAGAAAACAAAAAACGGCTATAAACCCTTATGGTGACTGGGTTCGCTAACGTTCCACTTCAGGCACAAAATGTTACACCAGTGTAACATTTTTAAGGATCTACGCGAGCTACTATGGTAAACGCAATAAATACGTAAACACAAAACGCTTTACCACACCTCACCAATGTATAAATATATTATGTAGGGAACCAAATTATGACCTATGTTGATGGATTATTGTCATCGTTGACGCGTGTTAAAAAAGCACGCTCGTTACGCGCATCCTCCTGGGATACAACAGGCAGGAATAACGACGCATGGGACGTCGCCCCCGGTGAAACCCGCGTTATCGCAAACCTCAAAGGTCCCGGATGTATTAACCATATCTGGATGACCCAGCCAAACGGTTATCGCAACGTCCTGATTCGGATGTTTTGGGACGATGAGGAACATCCAAGTGTCCTCTGTCCCTTAGGCGACTTCTTTGGACTCGGAAATGAAATCGTCAATTCGTACGATTCCATGTTGTTCTCCGCTTCCACAAACCAAAACAATCAGTTCAATACAGGCTGCGCACTCAATAGTTACGTGCAGATGCCTTTCAATCGCAGCGCACGCATCGAACTCGTCAACGAAGGCGATACACCACACCGCCAATACTTCTACATCGACTATGAGCAATACTCGGATTCACACGGCGACGATGTTGCCTATTTTCATGCACAATTCCATCGCGAAAATCCGTGTGATGGTTGGGGGCACGAAATCACTGTAAACACACCAGAAGCCAATATCATCAATGCGGAAAGACTCGCGTGGGATACCAATTATCTCATCCTATCCGCCGAAGGCACAGGCCACTATATCGGTTGTAACCTCTCAGTTACCAATTTCCAAGGTACATGGTGGGGTGAAGGTGACGATATGATTTGGGTAGATGGCTACAAGTGGCCCCCCGATCTGCACGGCACCGGTTCAGAAGATTATCTGAATCAAGCCTGGGGAATGCAAGAGAATGCGTTTGCACATAACGGATCCTCTATCTACGAAAATAACACCGACGGCTACCAAACCTCCTATGTCTATCACCTCGAAAACCCTGTCCGTTTCGAGAAAGAAATTCGGGTTACGATAGAGCATGGACACGGCAATCACCTCCGCAATGAGACATCTTCCGTCGCATACTGGTATCAAATCGAGCCACACGCACCCTTTGGCATTTTACCCGTCGCACAACGCAAACCTGTACTAAAAGACGAGTCTGGCGCATGGCAAATTGAATCCTCTGCACAGACACCTTCAGCAGAGGTTGTGCTCAACGATGAGATGAAACAGATGAAACAGAAATGGAGCCGGTCGTAAGCCAAAGCACTTAGCCTGAAAGGAATAATTAAAAAATGCTCACCGGTTTTCAACAGTTTTTAACTACCTGCATCGGAAAAACAGAGGCAGAAAACGATCCTTCTACCGACGCACAAAATGGCGACGAATCCCAAACGGAATTAGAAGTCACAACAGATGACAGTTCCGTAGATGACGCTGAAACTACAGCATTATCTACGACCCATACTGAAGTTTCCGAGCCTACAGAAACTGAAGAAGCGGACGCTTCACCTGTCGCTGTAGATGCGAACCCCAAAACACATCCAGACAGCGATCCTATCCCGTCAGACGAAGACACCGAAGCAAACGAGGACAACGTTCCGGTTGAATCAAGCGTAGACGAGGGACCCGCTGACGGTAATGATACGCCGCAACCCTTAGAACCTACTGAATCGGTCTCCGAAGACGAGGCAGAAACACCTGTGGAAATTGTCCTGCTCTCTGAAGAAAGTGAGACCGATCCGCAAACTACAGAAGCCGAAACACAAGGAACTGATAAGCGCGGCAATACGGAAGCCGAAACGGAAGAAGGCCTTGAACCTATACGGGTAGACCTTGGCATTGTTGAAGAAATTTACGACTTCGTGGAGATGTTTGAACATAGCACTATCTCTGGGACAGAGCAAGCATCTGCCAATGGTAGAGACTCTTCAGGCGGTGTCACACAACCTGCGATTTTTGAACACCCGACACCAACAGAAGTCGCCAAAATTGACTATACCGTTTCCCTCCCTGATGTTGATAGCAATGATAAACTGCTTCTTCACTTTTCCATCGGGTTAAGAGACGGTATCGTATTTGACGATACGGAGCGGCAACCGGGTGGCGTAAAGTTTGCTATCGAAATTTCTCATACAGACGAATCGGCTGCACCAGAAAGATGTTTTGAATCAGTCGCAACCGAATGTCGTTGGCAGGAAGAACATATCGACCTTACAGGCTACGCCGGAAAAGAAATCGTTCTCTCACTGCTGACGGAATGCAACGTCAAAGGCAATAGCAACTACGCGTGGGCGTTGTGGGGTAAACCGCAGTTATATAAACTCAAAGAAACCGCTCTCCGAAAAGCGAAAAGAGCTCCTGAACCGGAACTCCGGTGCGGTATCGCTATTGTCTACTTAGATAATAAAAAAACAGCGATGCTGGCGTTTAACCAGCCCGCCTCAACAGGTGTATCGGCACTAAGAGATATCTGTATCGAAACACTCGGAATAAAAGAACGTCCCCTCAAAATAGCACTTTACGCTGCACAGCCGAAACTGGAAATTGTGAGTGTAGGACCAACAGCCGCAGTCGTCTCAGTGGGTGAAGATTTCGAGATACAATGTATCCTACGGAACAGCGGTAGTGCCCCGTTAGGCAAAACGGATACGGCGCGAATCGCCATCAACGGCGTGAAGTTAAGACGCGGTAGACCCAGACAAACGATCAAAGAGATTGAACCTGGTGAAGAAACTTCTGTCTTCTGGACGGCTCGCCGTCTTCCCCATCCGACTGCACTCTCTTTCTCAGCTTCTCTCAGATGCCAAACCGCAGCCGGTGAAGAACGCCAGACGTCTCAAGGTAGTGTTAGAGTCCTTTCTGCGCAACCCAAACTCACTACCAAAGTAACAAAGGAGCTCCACACACATCCCCAAGACGGCAGCGTCGTAATGGGAAACAAACATCTACGCATCGTCTTCGTCCGCAGCACGCCACCCCCCGCTTCCGACGAGAATGCTGAGGGTGGATTTGAATATTACACCCTTTTCGTCGCAAAAGGTGGCAATTATCAACGGGTCGCCACCAGCCCGGCACTCTCTGAGGTCACCTATCTCGATGCAGCAGAAAAACGTCAAACCTTCCAACTCGTTCCGACAAGATACCAACTTGCAGGGAACAAAGGCGAGTCCATCATTCGATTAAGCGGCACAAACACAGATGCCGACGGTGTGAAATGGGATTATGAGATGCGGTGGACCCTTACCGAAGATGCGACCCGAATCAAAACGGAATACCGATTGCAAACCGACGGAGACAGAGCACTCCTCGCCTTCCACGGTCCGATGCTTTACGCAGGGTGCGGACGTAATCCAGAAAAGAAAACAGCAGCACTGTTTCCAGGACTTGAATTCTTGGAAAACGCAGAACGTTCCTCAAGTCCACGCGACGCAGCCCCACCATTTGATAACCGCCTGGTCCCGCATCCGTATAAAATTACAGTTCCTGTTATGGCGGTAGAGATACAGAAATCAGTTGTCGGTATCATCTGGAATCCACTCGATACTTGGGACGGCGAAAACCAGATGCTTTCGGCAATATTCGCCTCACCCAACTGGTATAAGCACCAGAAAAACCACGCTCTCGGCCTGTTTCTGCCAACCGCACCAGAATGGGTTCAGGAAAATGAGACAGAGGCTTCTACGCCATATCCACTGACACCGGCACGTCCACTCTCCATCAAAAGTCAAATTATCGTCAAGGGAAACGCCTCTATTTTAGATGCTGTAACACACTGGACTGACGCTTACGGAACCCCAGAACCGCTTGAACCTCCTCGTAGCGATGAAGAAGAACTCCTCCTTTCACGACACGGATTTATGCACACCACATGGGACGAAAACACGCGGAAATCTCGGCACTGTGTGGATTGGGCAGCACACAACGAACCCGGTTTCGGAACGTTACTCTGGTACGATTATCTCGCCACAAAAGATGAACAGGTGAAAGAACGGGCGTTAGAAATCGCTAAGAATACCATAACAGAATCTGGTAAGGAAGGACTGGCAGCACGAGGTTCTTGCCATATTTTGAGATGGGAATTCCCGTTTTATATCGGGAACATCGACACCGCACTCACCTATATGCAGGAAGAGACGCAGCAACGGATCACGACACAAGAACCCGATGGAAGTTGGCAGTGGCAACCGACAAACCCAAAAACCGCTTCTCTTGGAAAGGCAGGTGAAGCAGTACTCGGAACCTGCGCTGAATCTGCACTTCTACTCCTCAAACACGCCCGAATTACCGGCAACACAGCGTCACGAGACGCAGGGCTGAAGGCACTTGAATTCATGAAGCAATTTTCCGTGCCACGCGGGGCGCAAATGTGGGAATGTCCGATGTATCAACCGGATGTTCTCGCAGCAGCGCATGCAGTCGGTGCTTATATTGAGGCTTATGAACTCACACGTAAAAAAGAATACCTCAAACGTGCAACTTACTGGGCAGAAACAGCATTGCCATTCCTATATCACTGGCATCTCCCTGACCGGCCCGGTATGCGATTCGCTTCCATCCCCGTCTTCGGTACAAGTTTCCACACTCACCCTTGGTTTGGCGTGCCTGTTCAATGGAACGGCTTGGTTCTCGCCTATTATTTGCAACGCCTGAATCGACACACTAAAGACGAGCAGTGGGGCCAGATTGCTGAAGGTATTACGGTCAGTGCAATGTATCAGCAGTGGGAAGAGGGTGAACGCAAAGGCACCTATCCTGATGGATTCTACGGCTTCTGCACCGAAGGCAAGGGACCGCACCTGAATCCTGAAGATATTATGGTGAATATCTATACGCTCCGAGGGCTTGATCCGGGTATTAAAACTGCTATCGCTGACAACATACATCTGAGTTCAGGCGCAAAGATAGACACACTCACCCGAACCAACACGGGGCAGCTGAACTGGCAACTGAGTTATGCCGAAAACGAAGCAAGTTACGCACTTATCGTCGGCTACGGACGCGCCCCACACGGCGTTCGAGCACGCTATCAGTTTACAGCACCTTCGGAGGAGGATGCAACGAATGGTGTAGAAACGCCCTCGGACGACGCTGAATCCAGCAACGTAGTAGAAAAATACGTAGAAACCGAGGTGCCGGCTGCGCAAACACTTGAAGATGTAGAATCCGGATGGCTTTATATCAAAGATAAAGATGCCATATTAGTAAAGTATCTGCACACCACCATAGATGTACAGTTTGAACTGTTGGCGTAGTAGGCAGACACCGTGCGCCATTAATTAAGGCAAATACGCACGGCGGTAAGTCCCGCCCAAAACAAGGAGCTACACAAAATGGCTAAAAAGATCGTTTTCACCACATTCATCTTGGTTACCGTGGCAATCGTTGCCTTTACTATGTTCGCACACAATGCAAGTGCTCAAGATGGTGCAGCGGCAGCAGATGCACCAATGATAGACTTTAAAGTCTTGGGCGGTTTTATCATCGAAGGTATTGTTTTTAGTATCGTCGGTTTAGTAGTTCTGATGGTAGGCTACAAGGTCTTTGATATGTCAACCCCTTACGATCTAAACCGTCAGATTGCCGAAGAAAATAACACCGCTGCGGGCATTACAGTTGCTGGTGTTCTCATTTCGCTCGGCATCATCGTCGCCGCTGCGATGGGCTAACCCGTGAATTCGTAAATATTATGGGCACTTCATTTACAAACAGTTGCATCGTCCTCCACGAAAGTTGCACGACTGCGTTAGATAGCCAAAGTATCTCTCACAAAATAGACTTGGCTTTTCTCGATCCGCCTTTCAATCAAGATAAGGCTTACAAGGCATGGAACGATAATCTGCCCCCAGCGAAATATTGGGAGTGGATGCATGAGATCTGTGCAAAGGTGTATGCCTTGACTTCCGATGGCGGTGCGATCTATTTCATGCAACGAGAAAAAAACGCGGAATTCGTATTGCAGTGCTTACGCGATACCGGATGGACTTTTCAAAACTTGATTATCTGGAAAAAGAAGACCTCAGCAGTACCCGGGCTGAAGCGTTTTGGTAAACATTACCAAGTCATTGCATTTGCAACGAAAGGCAAAACCCCGCGTGTTTTTCACCGGCTGCGCATCGATCCACCGCTGCCAGCAGGTTATAAACACGCTCGCGAAAACGGTATGTTCGTTACAGATGTGTGGGATGATATCCGTGAGTTAACTTCTGGCTACTTTGCAGGTGATGAAGCGTTGCGGGATGCAGCAGGGAATCGCTTGCACAAACAACAAACCCCTATTCAATTGCTGCTTCGGATTATCCTTTCTTCTACTAATCCTGGTGATATTGTCCTCGATCCGTTCGCTGGTTCGGGGACAACGCTCGTTGTCGCAGAACAATTAGGACGTCACGCAATAGGAATCGAACTTGACTCACACAATGTCAGCCTCATTCAAAACAGACTTGCCGAACAACGAAAATCAGATGATGTCTCACGATTTTTTAATGATTACATCTGTACTGCGGACTTAGAAGCCATTTGGGGAAAACAGCGGCTAAACAGAAAGTTCGCAACCTCAGACAAAACTGATACCAAACAAATGGCTTTTCTTGAATCAAACCAATAAATGGCTCACTCAATTTATCACTTCTTCGCTGACTTATGCAAGAAAAAATCGGAATTCCTCTCCGAAAACAAACTTGAGAATTTTCCATTTAATAAGCAGATGCTTTCTTGCATCAATAAAGGCAAATTCCCCGATTTAGCCATTAAACTCAACCGAAATGCTCCACAGTTTACTGGTGGGGAATTGATTGAACTTAAAGATAGCAAAACTTATGCAGTTGCTTCTTTCAATTCAACAATTCCGACTGGCGAAAAAGATATTAAGAAGTTAACAGAAGGTCGAACAAACACCATCCGAGCACAAATGCAGGAAGCGGGCAATGATATATTTTCCTTACCTATGCGCCAAGTGTTTTATCTAATTCGTGGTAAAAAACAGCCAAATGTGAAAATCTGCTTAACTCATGGAAAGTTTTTCGAGACAATCCCCGTTTCAACACTGATTTCAGAGTCATTTGCTCAAGCTTTAGAAGAACGGCTAAACGAGCTCGGAGAATCTTTGTCGATATCAATGCGACAGAAATTGCTGGCCCTGTTCAGTGAACAACAAACCTTCAGCAGAACAAGAAATGTAGACGAGGCTTCAGTACGGCTCCGCTTTCGTATTATGACAGAAGTTAAAGCTGGCGCGAATATTTTCAATCCAAATCAGTACCCACAAATCCAAGATAATACATTGAACTTCGTTGTTCCATGCCATAGTGATCCTGAGCAAAATCAACAGAAAAATAAGATGCAAATTGCCTTTGAAGATATGAAATGTGCAAAGTTATTTTTTCAAATGGAAATTTTTGTTCTCCAACACCATTTTAACGGAAATTTTCTCGTTTTTCAGATGCATCTACCAACTTTGACCGAAGGAGGGTAGAATAATGGAACAAACAACCTACTTAGCAGGTCAGGTTGCCAGGGAAACACAAATTCAGGAGTGGGTGGAAACCTTCCACCAAAAAGGCTGCCTGTTTCTGCAAAACGTTTTGCCTCCCGACTTGTGCACGCAACTTCGACAGGACTTAGAATGGGCACTCGAAAACAACCCCAATGGCTTGAACAGCGGAAGTCCAGCAGGTCGTATGCATTTAAGCCACAGGATGTTTGAACACAGTGAAGCCAACCGCCGACTCTTCGATCTTGAGCCTATCGTCTCTTTTGCTGAAGCACTCGTCGCGGAAAACTGCCACGTCATTCACAACAATTCGTTCCAGACCTATCCCGGTGGCGGTATCACGTCCTGGCATCAAGATGACGCACCGCACTATATCGTAACAGAAGGTGAACCGCCAAAGAACGTCCGGCTGCCGGTACTACTCTTTACGGCGAATTACTACCTAACCGATGTCACCGAAATCGAACACGGCGGCACAGAAGTTGTCCCAGGGTCCCATCTCTTTGGCGCATCGCCACCGAATCCGATAGAGGGAACGGAGTGGGAAGAAAAAATTCAGTATAACCTCGGAAACGCCGGAAGCGTTATTATGTTCAACAATCAGGTATGGCATCGCGGCGGTCCAAACCAAAGCCAGCGCACCCGATATATTACGCAGGTAACCTATGCCCGCCGACTCGTTGGACATAAATATTACCCATTCATGAACTACAATATGCCGAATTCCGTCTACAAGAAAGCGAGCCCGCGTTTACGGCGATTACTCGGATTCCTCAATCACGGTGCCTACGGTTAGGGTGCTTCGCAGTTAGCAGATAGCAAACAAACAACTGTTAATCGCGAACAGCCAAACGACATCCCCTATGAAAGCAGTCGCCTTCTCAGAACAAGGAAGTACTGAAGTGCTTCAATATATAGACGTTCCTAAGCCAACGCTTGATACTAACGAAGTACTGGTTAAAGTCGAAGCCTGTGCCGTGAACTATTTGGACCTTCACGCACGACGGAATCGACCGGAGATAGCAGCAAAACTCCGGCGAGGCGACACCCCACACATACTCGGATCCGACATCGCTGGAACAATCGCCGAGATCGGTGCCGCAGTCCGCGGCGTTTCAGTCGGCGATAGAATCGTCCTCGCGCCCTGTATTCCATGTGGTGTTTGTAGCGACTGCCATCGCGGTGCCGAAAACTTGTGCGATACACAAGAACTTATCGGCTTTCAAACAAACGGCGGATACGCAGAATACGTAAAAGCACCCGTACAAAACGCTATTCGGATGCCAGATGAACTTTTGTTTGTTAGTGCCGCTGCAATGCCGATTGCGTATCTCACAGCATGGCACATGCTAATGACGCGCGCCCAACTTCGCCCCGAGGACGATATTCTAATTCTCGGCATAGGTGGTGGGGTCGGGAGTGCCGGGCTACAAATCGCAAAACTAACCGGTGCCAGAGTTTTTGCTACAGCGAGCAGTGATGAGAAACTTGAACGCGCCCGACAGATGGGCGCAGATGTTACAATTAACTACAAAGATACAGATTTTTCGGAGGTGGTACTCAATGTAACGGAAGGACGAGGGGTGGATGTTGTACTTGAACACGTCGGTGCTGCAACATGGGAGCAGAGCATCGCAAGTCTGGCTAAAAATGGAAGGTTGGTCTCGTGTGGGGTAACAACAGGCAATATCGGGACAATTAATATCCGAAAGATGTATCAGAAGGAGTTGACTGTGATGGGTGCTGCACTTGGCACAGTCGCTGAACTGCGAACACTTATCCATCTTGCCGGACAAGGGAAACTCCAACCTATTATAGATCGGGTCTTACCGCTTCATGAGGCGCGTCAAGCACATCTATTGTTGGAAAACCGTCAAAATTTCGGTAAAGTTTGTCTATGCCCATAAAGAGACATAAACCTTTTTCAAATGTCAAACGCTACACTGGGACTGAATCGGTTGAATACCAAACCTGCTACTTTGAATCCAAACCCGTTTTTTTTCCTGCCACCTTCGCCGCTTCCGCTTTCGTCTTGAGAAACTCATAAAATTCGTAGAGTGTATCTTTATCTTTCTCAGTAAATTCCATCATACCCCTAAACATGGCACTTACCTTTGGATCGGCTAAGAGATCTTCGTAACGCCTCTCTTCCTTTCCAAGTAAATAATCAGTGGTCACCTTTAGAGCATCGGAGAGACTTGCAAGCGTATTAAACGAAGGTTTACGGGTTCCCGATTCAAATTGCGAGATCGCAGCTGGTGTTAAATTCGCGACGTTAGCGAGTTCGGTTTGTGTCATTTTCAATTCACTACGACGCAACTTTATGCGTGAGACGACTTTATCAACCTTCTCTGATTTTTTTGATCCCTTGTTCACGTTTGACTCCTTTTAGCATTTACGAGAAGCACCGTATTGCGATTGATTTCCTATAATTTTAGAGCATAGATATTTAGATTTAGGAGCATTCCACTTCAATAAGAAGCAAAACGTGAAATATATTTTAACCTAAAAAAGCCTTAAATGCAAATTTTAATTTGACAAAAATTGCAGTAATAGTATAAAATATCTCTATTACACCTTATTTAACACAACATTCGCAGGTCTCTGTTCAGAAGAAACTTGCTAAAAAATACGTAAGCCGCATTCTATTTTCTAAGATGAGCGTCGGCATGGTTTTTACGCGCCACGCTTTTTATGGGTATCTTTCGCGCCGTGAGAATAAAACACGAAATACATGAGAGAGGTGGGAGACTTTACAACATGAAAATCCATAGTAGGAGCAAGCACGATTCAAGACGTTTCAGTGCCATAGCAAATCTAACTGCACAACATATATGGGCAAGCCGTGTCTTAATGCTTTGTCTTTCTATTTTACTCATCAGTGGACTCTGCAATATCGCATACACGCAAACGGTTTCCAGCACCGGTAGGCAAACCGCAGCCATCCAAATTCGAGATGATCTGTCCATTGGCAACATTCGGAAGGATATCGCACGCCTGTCAAGTTTAGAGAGCCGCGTAACAGGTTACCCACAAGCCGCAAGTGGCAGCAAGTACATTTTTGACCGATTTGTCGAAATCGGTTTGCAAAACGTAGAAAGTCGAGAGTTCCCAGTTACTGTGCCGATCGATCACGGCGATAGCGTCATTGAGATAGTCTCACCAGACGGTACTGTCCTACATAGTTTCAAACTCACTCCACTTTGGCCAAATCTCGTCCGAACCTCCCTATTAGCAGATGGAATTAAGCATACTGTCTTGGCAGACGAAACACTCCAAGACATCGCCGCAAGCTACCAAGTCTCCGAAGAAGTTATCCTCACAGATGAACGAAATAAATTCCTGCCATCCCCTGTTGTAGAAGGGAACAGTGTATACATTCCAACCGGCGGCTTATCCGGTCCTCTCCTTTACGGCGACGATGGCGAACTCGCTGACTTCAACGGCACTAACATCGGGGGATTCTGGTACAAACTCCAAGACGGAGATACCCTCACATCGCTTGCTCGGCGTTACCGTATCACGGAAGCCAGCATCACTGACGATGTACTCAACGAACATCTGCAAAAAGCATCCGATGGCATTGACAACGATGAAGACGGTACTATTGATGAATACGGCGAAATTCCACTGCTCTCTGAGATTCTTGGATGGGCAACAGACGGGATCGACAACGATGCCGATGGTTGGACAGACGAAATCCCAGGCGATGCCACCGACGGTATTGACAATAACCAAGACGGGCAAATCGATGAATCTGGTGAATTCGTCGCCGCCAGCGAAGCACACATCTTCATACCAAAAGGGGCCATAGCTCTCCTCGATTTCAACTCCAGTACCCGCTATATTAACGCAACAATGCTCGGTGGCACTGCTATTATCTTCATTGAACCTGAAACAACCATCCGAGGTGAAGCGGAGAACAAATTCGGTACAGTTCCCGCTAACATACCACGATTCTGGATCTCCAAAGCAGATGCGGATTTTCTCACTAACTTACTCGAAGAAGAAAACAACGCAGGAAATCAGGTAAACGCCCGCGTCAGAGGAAAGATGACATGGGAACGTCGGGTCGGTCAGAATATACGCGGTTTTTTGGAAGGTGGCGACCCATCGCTACGCGATGAACTCATCGTCCTTACTGCTTACTATGATTCCATGTCCATTGTGCCTGCTATGGCACCTGGGGCAGATCCAACTTGCGGTGTTGCCACTCTCATGGAAGTCGCAAGGCTCTTTAGCCTCCCCGAATACCGTCCAGGATACTCTGTGCTGTTTGTCGCAGTTGACGGACATTTTCAAGGACTCGCGGGCATGCGAGCATTTATGGAAGGCATCGGGCAGGATATTGTCGGTAGTGACACGGACTCTCCGGGGACACCAACAATGCACGGGCTACGCCGCGGACTGTCCACGGATGTTATTGAATTTGAAGAATTAGGGAGAAGACTCCTGCTCTCAATTGACCGGAGCGTCTTAGTCGATCTCCCCTCTGACTTCTTCCACGGCATCTATAACGTAAAATCTGACCTCGAATCTCTGACGACCACCTTAGATGGCTTGGCAGAAACCCGCTCCGAGATCGAAACTCTCACGAACCAACAACGCGACTTCTCGGAACGTCAAAAGAAGCAAGCAGATAAGAATCGGAAACGAGAAAAACAAGAATTCACTGGTGAAGAGAAGAGCATATTATTGGCAAACCTCGCTCGCTCAAAGAAGGAAGCACTACAAACAACGCATTTCCTGCGAGACATCGTCAAGGAGTTAGCCGATGTTCGTGCTGTTGCGCTAAACACAAGCCGCACGGCACAACGTGAATTAATTGAAACGCTTGGACTGCCGATCGCCCGCCTTGATACATGGGCTGTAGCGAAACTCATTCGTGCCATAGAAACCGGCGCAACCGACGAATACGCTACACATCCAAACGATGCCTACCTGATTCCTGTACAAGAAGGTTCAGGGTGGGAAATTCCGGTCCCAAGTGATCTGCCCGAAGAGTTGGTCCCTGACATTGAGATGCTAAACAAAACACTCGCAGACTGGGAGATGAGCGATAAACGCAAATTCGCCCTCATGTGGACTCCCGAAAAAATCATGGACCGGCACCTCGATTTACATGGACTCAATGACGCGAAACAGGCACGGAAGGTCTTGCGCGAAACCGACAACTCCCTTGAGGTCGCCATCCAAACGGAATCTCAACTTCTTGAAAAAATCTTAGCGCAAATCCCTGATAGCAAGGCTGCTGAAGATCAGATTAAGGCGAGTATCCGGAAACTCAAGGAAACACCTACGTCGCAACAAGATACCAACATGCTACTCTACAGCGGAAAATTCCTCTCTAAAGCCGGTATCGAACGCTTGAACACCATTGACACACAACTCCGACAACGCCTAACGGAATCTGAAGACATCACGGATGCCGCTGTCCTGATCACTGACTTGCTCAAAGACAAGCAGAGCATTTTTGAAATCGGACTCCGAAACGCTCGCTTGGAGCGCACTCGCATTCAAAACTTGATGGCAACTGCTGAGACGCTTGGAAGAGAATACTTAGAGGAAGAAAAACTCATCTTGGAAAACTATCTTTCAGACACTGAAGCAGAGCAGGCTCTCAAGTTACGCGCCCACATCGCATCACACATCACGGAAGCAGAACTCTTGACGACCGTCAAAAGACGCTCGGAAACAGACATAATCGCACTTGAAAATCTCATAGGCCGGCTATCTACTTTAGATACCGACCTTGATACAGAGACGAAGACCCTACTGCGCGATAATATGCTAACCCTCCGAAACGCGCGATTCCGTAACATTCAGAGTCGTATTGAAAAGATGCTCCGCATCGATACCGGAGAATATAATCGGAAACTTGGACAGATTGAAGCCGCTATTGCACTTCAAGACCTCTTCAATCGCTACTACACCTCTCTCTATATTAGCATCGACCTCTCCTCTCAATCGGATCAGTTTGGTGTGTTCAACAAAGGATGGTTCTATGACCAACAGCCTGAATTCGTTCTGCGCCGAGAGTTTGCAAGTATCGGCAACCAACTCGCATCCTATGCAGAGGATGCCGATTTTGGGGTCCGTGTCCGGAAACTCTGGCAGTGGACAGATGACCAGATCCGACAAGCCGTCATGGCACGCCAATGGACAGTGGCTGGCGGTATCTCCGATAAATCCACTCTTGAAGGAAAAACCCTTGAAACACTGCTCAGCTCCCATTTCAGCAAACTCACAGGACTCAGCGGTGTGAGTCGCTTAATGAAGATGCAGTTCGAGCAGTGGCGCAACCAAGGTGAACCCTCCGAAGACATGCTCAAGGATATGGACTATATCCGCAAAGAGGTTGAACGTTTCATCCGAAACGATGTCCGCACAGCAAAGAAAAATCGGAAGAATAATATCCGAACGCGCGAGCAGCTGGACGCGATGCTCCGCCTACGACACGAGGACCCAGAAACCTTCTCTGATGACGAAATTGAGGACATTAAAACCCTCATTTCAATCGCGGGTCTCGGCGGCGATTCAAACTTCGTTAATGCTATCTCCGCAAGTGGTGGAAAAACTTGGAAAACCTACATCCCAGGTAAGATCGCTTTTGACAGCGAAGTCGCAACGCTCGTCGGAAAAACAGGTATCGCTTTCGCAACTATCGAAGACGCACGCGTTCTAACCGACACACCACTTGATACAATTGAGCGGGTCGATCTACGCGAAGGCGGCAACCTCCATCAACAAGCACAGACGCTTGCATCCTTGCTTATCCAAGCACTCCGCGATGAAGAAATGCCAACCGCCGCACGCGTCGGAAATTTCTACTGTAACCTCTTCGGCGACGTCGTTGAATTTGATGCTCGTGAATCCGCACTCCCCAATAAACCGGTCCCCTATCCAATCTTGACGCTCCGCAGAAAGCATAAAACCATGATGGGTGTCCGTGGAGACCTGTTTGTTATGGGTGATAATAAAGGCAACTTTGAAGTTGCCGGGTTAGCCATGGAAGGTAGAGCCACCCGGCGTCTCAGGGGTGTGCAAGAAGTCGAAGCCTATATCCTTGACCCAGACTCTGGGGACATCGTCTATGCGCCTGATTTAGGGAACTACGGCGCGGAACTGCTTCCCAATAAAATCCCGATCAATACCCGCAGACGTGGGTGTCGGGTCGTCACATTCCCGTGCGTATCCACAACTATCTACGATCTCGTCGATCAACGGTATCTGCGAACCCTCCGGGAACTTGAAGTCTACGATGCACTCACCGATAGCGCGCCAGAAAAATATGGGATGTCAAAACCGTGGCAGCAGGAAGGTGTCTCTGCAGCCGAACCGATTGCCCTCGTTTACAGCGAACCGAATACTCGTATCAAGGTCGGAATGGCTTATGGGCAAATCGGTAAACGTCTCTTACTTATCAAAGCCACAAAAAGCGGTATGAAAAATCCGACGCTCTATACCGGCGAAGGATTTGTTGTCCGTGAGAACGGCCGGATTCGTCTTACGCCGTACGTCGTTGTCCGAGATATGTGGTGGCTCGACGAAAACCGATCACAACTCTACAAACGGTTCGGTATCTCCAGTGATCGGCTTGACAAACTCCATCAATTTGCGAACGAGTATCTTGCACGCGCCGAGACGGAACTGCTACAAAATGACTACCAGCAAGCACTCAAGTTGGCGCGCGCGGCATGGGGCTACGAATCACGCGCATATCCTGATGTCAAACAGACCGGAAACGATGTTGTCAACGGTGTGATGTTCTATCTCGCCTTGTTAATGCCGTTCGCTTACTTTATGGAACGGCTCATCTTCGGTTTCCCGAATATCCACAAACAGATTTTAGGCTCATTCGGGATCTTTTTACTCGTCTTCTTCTTCCTCAGCCAGGTCCATCCCGCATTCCAGATCACAACGACACCTGTGATTATTCTCATTGCATTCGTTGTGCTTGCCTTGACAGTTATTGTCATCAGTATCATTGTCCGAAAATTCGAGGAACAACTTGAAAAGATTCGGCAGGAGGGAAGCAAGGTTTACAAAGCAGATGTCGGACGGTTAAGCGCGAGTGCCGCAGCGTTTAGTTTGGGGATCTCCAACATGCGAAAACGGAAAGGACGGACAATCCTAACCTGCTGCACATTGGTAATCCTTACCTTCACTGTCATCTCGTTTACCTCTGTGCGGACGTTCATGCATCCGAATAGAACGAGTCTCCCACAGGTAACGCCTCGCTATACAGGACTTCTCATCCGAGACCAATACTGGCGTCCGTTAGAAGAACCCGTGCTTACCTCTGTTCTGAACGACATGCAGAAGACGCAAATCACACTCACCGCTCTGGAACGGCTGCTGGCACGCAAAAACGAAATCCTGGTCAAGCAGGGACAACAACCGATCAATGTTGCGGAAGAGATAGCGACTTTAGAACAAGATGGCTTTATCGAAAAAGTAGACGAAGAATCCATCGTCATTGTTCGGAATTCTGTCGCACCGCGAGCCTGGTACCAATCCTCTGGTACCGGAGACCAATCCTTTGTTCAACTCACACGCACAGCGAATCCTGCGGATCCCTCGCCTCCTACCCATGCACTTACGGGTGAGGCACTAACTTTTGCTGCGAATATGCTTGTCGGCATGAACGAAGCAGAACCGGAGGTCAGTGGTATCAATAGATACCTTCAATATGGAAAGTGGTTCAACCCCGCTGACGCTGGGGAGTGGCCAACAGAATGGCCCTATGCTATCGTGCTACCCAAAGGAATGGCGGAATTGTTGAAAATCACCGAAAGCGATATGGGCAAGGCAACTGTCTCTGTCTATGGTGCAGACTTTACCGTTGTCGGCGTCCTGGGTATCGGTTTCAAGGACCTTACAGACAACGACGGCGAAGAACTCACACCTGTTGACTATCAATTGATGCAACAGCAACGCAGTCGTGGGGCAACCGGCGATGAAACGCTGGAAGGCGAGTTACAAAAGTATCTCCACCTCACGCCGGATAGCGTTGCTATCCTGCCCTACGAGGTGGTTATGAACCAAGGTGGCACGCTCCGAAGCGTCGCTGTCAACATGGAACCACAAACGGATGACCCAGAATTGTTAGGTGCGGTTGATAAGCTGGACCTTATCATGGCACCCCTCATGAACCGTATTGCTCTTGACTTCTTCGTCGGTCGTGATAAAGACACATATCTCTACAGCAGTATTGGAATGACAAGTTTCAGCGGGATGGGCAATCTATTCGTACCGATTCTCATCGCTGCGCTTATCGTGCTCAACACCATGCTTGGGGCAGTCTATGAGCGCGTCCGAGAAATCAGTATCTATAGTTCCGTCGGACTCGCGCCCGTACATATTGCCTTCCTATTCCTCGCAGAGGCGTGTGTATACGCTATCGTCGGCGCAGTGCTCGGATATCTCATGGGACAAGCCATCGCAACAACCCTCGTAAACTTCGGATGGCTCGCCGGGTTGACCCTCAACTATTCCTCAATGTCGACTGTCGTTGCAACGATTATCGTCATGATTGTCGTTCTACTGAGTACCCTATATCCGGCAATCAAAGCCTCACGTATGGCAGTTCCCGATATTGAACGTAAATGGAAACTCCCAGAACCCGAAGGTGATGTCTGGCATTTTAACCTCCCCTTCACTGTCCTTGAAGAGGAGTCACTCGGCTTGAACGTATTCATGCGCGACTACTTCGAGGCACATGCTGATGAATCCGCCAGTGATTTCTATACCGACCAAGTCGCCTTCAGCACTGTAGAATCTGAAGGTGAAGACGCCTATCAGATTAGTATGATGGTATGGTTAGCACCTTATGATTTAGGTGTAAGCCAATCCATCCAGTTCGTTACATCGCCCGTAGGTGGAGAAGAGGAAGATCTCTATAAGATTACACTGGATGTGCATCGTGAGAGCGGCGAGATCGCCTCTTGGAAACGTGTGAACCGACGTTTCCTCAATCTATTGCGGAAACAACTTCTGATTTGGCGGACGTTCAGCGTCGATATCCGAGCAGAATTCCATGAACGCGGTAGAACGGAAGGAACAGACGAACCGGCAACAGGGCAACTCGAGCCCGTCCCGGCACCAGCGGATTAGAGGAGGAATGGTTGTTCGCTGATAACGGTTAGCGAATAGCGTATAGCGAATAAATATGGAAAAATTAGCGAGTCTTATCATCATCATTGGCACTTTCTTATGGCTGTTCAGCATTCTCGTCCTTGAAGGGCGTTGGCAGTGGCAGATGTTCTCAGCACTTGTACTAACAGTGGGCATCTTCACCGCGCATTTCTGGGAAGAATTGCGAGATACTGACAGCACTGAAGAACCAAGCGACGAATAAGGAATGGCGGTCGGCAGGTAGCAAAACGTGTGGCAGTTGTAAACGTCCTCACCCGCCACAACTACTGACGGTTTCCAATAGCCGATAGCCAATAAAAGGAGAACTTTCAACTTGGCGAGAGAAAGAGTATCACAAGCAGATGAATGGCAAGCTTGGGCGCAGCGATACGACATTGAAGGCGGTATCCGTACCTTTGAGTCGGGGCTAACGGTCAAGGTGTTTGTTGGCGCACTTTTCGTTGGCTTGCTGATGATGCCTGGCTCCATCTATCTCAGTTACGTATCCGGTCAATCTGGGGCTGAAGCGGCACCTTGGGTTGCCGTTATTCTATTCACTGAACTCGCGCGGCGTTCCTTCACAACTGCCCGGCGACAGGAGCTCTATATGCTTCTCGGATTAACCGGAGCCGCTGTCGGCAGTGGAATGCAGTACCGGAACTTTATCTGGTACGCCTACTTTATCAATACACCCCAGGCAGCTTCCTACGAAATCGCCGATAAAATTCCAGAGTGGATTGTGCCTGCCGGTAATTCTGTCGGTGTACTTACGCGCAGCCTGCTGCATCCAGACTGGTTTCTGCCTATTGCTATCTACCTTGCCGGAAAGCTGCTCGGCACGTTGCGATTCGTTAGCGGACAATATATTTTGTTCCGACTCACGGCGGACCTCGAGCGGCTCCCATATCCAATGGCACCAATTGCCGCACAAGGCGCAACCGCACTTGCAGAAACAACAGGGAAAGAAGAGACATGGCGATGGCGCGTCTTCTCTATCGGCTCCATGGCTGGGTTAATCTGGGGATTCCTCTATATCGGGGTGCCTTCATTGACTGGGGTCATGATGAGCCAACCGATTCAGATCTTGAAAATCCCGTGGATAGATTTCACACAGAGCATCGAAGGTTTCGCACCAACAGGGGTCTTCGCTTTCCGAACCGATTTCGGACAGATGCTCATCGGGTTCGTGATGCCATTCCCGATTATCATGTCAGAATTCGTAACCGCAATGGCATCGCAATTTATCTTGAACCCACAAATCCTATATCGGTATGAGATTCTCCATCAATGGAACCCAGGACTGGATGTCCGGGGTGTTACTTTATTCAACAACCTGGATTTCTGGTTTAGCTACGGCATGGGTAAATCCTTTAGCCTCGCTGTCGTCGGTATGGCTGCTTCGATTCCGATGCTCTTCAAACTACGGAAGGCTCAGAAAAGAGCAGGCGAACGCGGTTCCTTCGCAACGCCTCCAAATCGAGGCGATTTCCCGATATGGTTGATGGGCTTAATGTGGCTCGTTGGTATGGCTGGATTCGTTTGGCTTATTCATTGGATGGTCCCGAATTTCCCACTCAGTTTCTTGATCGGCTACGCATTCTTGTACACACCGATTAATTCCTATATCACGGCGCGAACTTTCGGGGTTCTCGGACGAGACCTTTTTGAAATCCCATACCTGCACGAAATCACATTTATCTTGAGTCGCTACGAAGAGATAGACATCTGGTTTGCACCACTACCAGACGAGGATTATGGACGTGGCACACAGGGGTGGCGCGTGCTCGAATTGACCGGCACAACCTTTACCTCAAATCTTGCAGGTACGCTGCTAATTATGCCGATTTTGCTCGTCAGTGGAATTGTCGTCCTCCACTTTATCTGGAAGATCGCTCCGATCCCGAGTGCACAGTACCCGTTCGCACAGATGATGTGGCCCATTAACGCTACAAACGAAGCACTCTGGAAAACATCGCTACGGGACGGAAATAGTGAAATGCTTCAGGCGATTCGCGGCGATTATGTCTCCGCAGGATTTACCTCAAGCCTTGCCCTCTATGGTATGCTGTGGGTCTTTAAATTACCTTCAATGTGGTTTTACGGTATCGTTGGGGGTATCGGGGCAGACCCAGGCAGTATGGTTGCCCGATTACTCGGCGCAATTATCGGGCGGTTCTACATGATTAAACGATTCGGAATGCGACGCTGGTATATGTTCAATCCGGTACTTGCAGCAGGATTCGCCTGCGGAGTCGGTCTCATCGGTATGGGAACCGTTGCGATCGCGCTTGTCTCAAAAGCCGTAATCGTCAAACCGTTTTAGGGAGTCTTGGTTCTTGGTTATAAGTTAAGAGGCGTATTGTTACCGAAAACCTTCTTAACTTATAACTTATAACCTATAACTTATAACCGCTATGGACTGGACTGTTTTTGGCTGGGCAGGCATACAACTTGAAATCCCGACAACTTGGGAACTCAGTGGACTCAGTGGAGACCAGAAAACAGGTTACTTGCGACTTGACGACGCTGAAATGCCGCGTCTCGAACTTAAATGGGCACACACCCGACGCAAAAAACCCGATCTCCACGCAACGCTCGACGAATATTTTAAACTGATTCGCAAAACCTATAAGAAAGGTGCTGAACTTTCTTTCCGCCGGAACGTCAATTTCATTAAAGACCCCGAGTTTTTTGAGGGGCGTAACGTCCTCGGTTTTAGCTGGAAGGGGAGTATTCGTGCTAATGGACTGATCTTCCACGCCGGAAAACGGATTACGATCGTCCAAGTGATGGGACGGCTCAAAGAAAACTGGCGACCAACAGTCCTCCGTATTTTTCAGTCAATTACCGACCACAGAGACGCGCCACAGACGCTCTGGAGTGCTTATGGACTTAAGTTAGGTGTCCCCACAGAATACAAATTAGAACGTCAAAAACTGCTAAGTGGTTATCTGCTGTTCGCCTTCGTCGCGAAAAAAGAACGTTTTCAAAGTGTGATAAAACTCGCTAAATCGGCAGGCGGTCGCCTACGGAATAACGGCACAGTTGAATACAAAGCACCTCAATCGTCTGACAGAGGGAGTCTTAGTGTTGAGCGGTACGGACCCGCAGAGGTGATGCTAAGCGACTATACAGATACACCGAACCCGCTTGAGACATGGTTCCGCGCCAAATACGCAAAAGCAATTCGCGGCTACGGGTTTGAAGTGACATCGCACACAGATACCGAAGACGAACACCTTACACTCATTGGACAACAGACACGGCTCTATGATGGTGTCCCGCTTACACCCGTGTTGATGCTCGATAAGCTCTCCAAACGGACAACGCTTGTCTTTCATTTATGGCGATGTAATCACTCTAACCGTATCTATGTTATCCAATCCATCAGCAATACCGACGCATCCTCAACTGTCCAAAAGGTCGCTGAGAGCATTGAATGCCATTGATAGTTTTTGGTTAAGAAGTTATAAGTTACCAGTAAAAAAATGCTAAACAAACTCTTATACACTCTCAAACTTAAGAAACGTCCTGATGTAGATCGCACACAGGTCATGAAATCATTTCCTGTGCGCAACCAATTGATTACATGGGAAATAGACGACAAGGGCGAAGCATCGCTTGTGGTCCCCCAGAAAGACAAACTCTGGATCCGACTTGCCAGTAAACTCTTTATGCTTCCGGATAAAAGAGTGATTGTGTTGGATTCCATCGGGACTTATGTATGGCAGAAGTGTGATGGTAAGCATACCATTTCACAGATCGTCAAGGGTGTTCAAAATCAGTACCAACTGACTCGAAAAGAGGCTGAAACGTCGCTCTTTACGTTTATGCAGCAGCTCGGCAAACGGAACTTCATCGGGTTCGCTATCCCTGATAACCGACAGAACGCGCCTGCAACACCAGAACCCGAACCTGAAAAACAAGGCATTTTTGGATTTCTACAGAGACGACAATAGACTAACATCTATGAAAAAATATGAGAAAGTCGTTTGACATTCTAAGGAAGTTTGTGGTAAACTAATTTGAAGGTTTAACTTTATGGGTAACAAGCATTTTTGTATCAATATACAAAGGTTATCTTAGATACGTCCTTTCTCAACATGGGAAAAAGTCTTATGATTAAAGCAATTGATTTCTTCTGCGGCGCAGGCGGTTTAACAAGAGGTTTGTTAGATGCTGGGATAGGAGTGCTAGCAGGAGTAGATAACGATGAGCGTCTGCAAGACACTTACACTCACAATAACAAACCTAGCCGTTTCATCAATAAAGACATCGGTAAAATTGAAATCCAGGAACTACGCAAAGAACTCGGAATCCAAGATGAAGATACAACGCTTTATGCTGCTTGCACGCCATGCCAACCGTTCTCTACTCTTAGCAGACAGAACTGGAAAGATGATAGCCGAAAAGTCTTGCTTTTAAGTTTCGCCGAGATCGTAAAAGAATGTCCTCCAGATTTCATTCTTGTTGAAAATGTGCCCGGGCTGAACAACAATTGTGGAAAAGAGATTTATGAAAAATTCTTGGAGGTTCTTGAAGAGTGTGAATTTTCAGAACCTGCAGCAGATTTACTTGATGCGAAGCATTTCGGGGTTCCACAGACACGAAAGCGATTCATCCTTTTGGCATCGAAAAAAGGCTCAATTTCTCTGCCTACTCCGCAGACAGATCCTGATAAATTTGTAACAGTGAAAAAGTGTATTGAAAATTACCCTGATGTTGATGCAAAAGAGGCACAAGATTATTCAAATCATGTTGCAAGGGAACTGAAACCTCATCATAAACGCATTGTTGAGGCAGTACCGAAAGATGGTGGTAGCCGTCGGGATGTAACTGATACAACTATCCTTCTAAAATGTCATCAAGAAAAACCGAATGCACATAGAGATGTGTTTGGACGGATGGCATGGAATAAACCTGCACCAACGTTGACTTCTCGCTGTACGGATGTTTACTCTGGACGCTTTATACATCCTAAACAAGACAGGGGTATTTCATTGCGTGAAGCAGCTGCCCTACAAACCTTCAAGGATAATTACAAATTTTTTGGCACATCTATTTCTGCGATAGCTCGGCAAATCGGTAACGCTGTCCCAGTGAAACTCGCTGAATATCTGGGAAAATCAATTATTAATGCATTTGAACAAAATAGATAAGTACACTATGAAGCATAACCCAGTTTCTTCAAAACAGCCGTATCGGATGGAATTTGATGTTGCTACCATCAAACACCTTGGTCTGCAGATGTACTCGACACTGCCGCCGGTCATTGGTGAATTGGTAGCCAACGCTTGGGATGCAAATGCGACAAAGGTTGAAATTACAATTCCAGAAGGGCAAATTAACGAACAAACTTCAGAAATTATAATTAAAGACAATGGACTGGGTATGTCGGATCAGGATATCCGTAAAAAATATCTCATTATAGGCAGAGACCGACGCGAAAAGGAAAAATCCGAAGAAACACCTACTCCGTACAAGCGTAAAATTATGGGGAGAAAAGGGATAGGTAAGTTTTCCGCTTTTGGAATCGCTAAGGAGATCGCTATAGAAAGTGTAAAAGATGGCGAAGTCAGCCATTTTCAGATGAATTATGACAAACTCCTGAAAGAAGAAGAGAAACGGGAAATTGAATTTCCACCTCTGAAACCGACAGGTAAAGTATCCGAGGGTACAAAGATTACCCTCAGGTACATCACAAAATTCAAAACTCGCAGTATTTCAATCGTCACTCTTCGTCGGGGACTCGCGAGAAGATTTGCTGTCATTGGGGAACAGAACGACTTTGAAGTCATCATTAACGACCAACCTATCTCGATTGAAGAGCGAAACTTGCAAAGCAAGCTTGCCTCGGACGCGGATGGGAATCCGTATTTGTGGAAATACGATAAGACAGAGATAAAACCTGGAACTGGATGGACAGTGTCAGGTTGGATCGGTGCACTCACCCGAACAAGCCAAGAGAAAGACAAGATAGAGCGCGGTATTGTGCTCATGGCAAGAGGTAAGCTGGTACAAGAACCATTCGTTTTTGACGCGGTTATCGGTCAACAGTTCGCGCTTTCCTATCTCATTGGTGAACTCCACGTTGATTTTGTTGATGAAGTAGAAGATACAATCGCGACGACCCGAAACTCGTTAGTATGGGATACAGAAGCAAATACAGCTCTGAAGGAATGGGGCCAAAAAGAGGTAAATAAAAAAGCATCTTTATGGGCTAAAAAACGTAGTGAAGATAATCAACGTAAGTTAAAAGAGCATCCGCTATATCTTATCTTCCAAAAGCAAGCAGCGGAAATTGACAAAAAGCGAGAGTTTAAGCGAGCAGATCAATTAGTTCGTCAATTGATTCAGCAATCGACTGATAAGAATCCTACTGCCGAGATCCAGGACTTTGAATCAATGATCCAAATGTTCCTTGACTTTTGGAAGTTTGATTCCTTTAGAGAAATGGCTGCAGAAATAAAAAACACAGGAATTGAGGAACCCGAAAAACTCCTCAATTTATTTAGAGAATGGGAAATTTTAGAAGCAAAAGAAATGGCAAAGGTTACCGAAGGCCGGATAACGACAATTGAAAGACTTGATAACCTCATTAAGACTAACGCGTTGGAGGTCCCGACGCTCCATAATTTCTTAAAAGAATTTCCTTGGGTGATTGATCCACGTTGGACCTTAGTGGATGACGAAGTTAGATATAGCGACTTGCTACGCAATACATTTCCAGAAAGAGATGATATACCAGAGATAGATAGGCGAATCGATTTTCTATGTGTGCGAGAAAGTACGCATTTAGTTGTCGTAGAAATAAAACGCCCACAGTCAAAGGTTTCTACGGACGCGCTTGATCAAATTGAAGAGTACGTTAATTTTATGCGGGATCACATTAACCGAACAACCGATCCCGAGCATCAATATAAGGAAGTCACGGGCTATCTTCTTTGTGGAAACTTGGTCGACACTTATCAAGTCAGAGGAAAACGGGATAATTTAGCAAAAGCACAGATATACATTAGGAGATATGAAGATTTACTCAATATGGTTCAACGGTCACATACTGAATTCTTAGAGCGATATAATCGGCTTCAAGAAGTAAAACAAAGAACCGAAAATAGTTTTCGTTCTTGAAAAAAATCAGAGGCCTGTCAATACTGTACTTGGCAGAGCATCTCGTATGACACAAAATTTCTTAGATAACACACTTTACGAAATGGACAATTTAGATGTGCTTCGGGGAATGAACAGCGAAACCGTAGATCTTATCGCTACCGACCCACCATTTAACACTAAACGAAATCGTAGTACAACAGCAGGTCACTATGTTGATAATTGGAAATGGGGCGACACGGGTATATTACCTGATCAATGGAAGTGGAACGAAGTACACCCCAAATGGCTTGAAGAAATCAAAGACAACCATGCTGCACTCTACCATGCAATCGAAGCCGCTAAACATTGCCAAGGGGGGGATACCGCAGCATTCCTCTGCTTCCTTAGCGTCAGACTACTTGAAATGCACCGTATCCTAAAACCTAAGGGTTCTATTTACCTACATTGCGACTCTACCGCGAGTCATTATATCAAGATGTGTATGGATGCAATTTGGGGGAAGAAAAACTTTCGCAACGAAATTGTGTGGAAAAAGTATGGTGGGCATAAAAACACGGCTAAATTGAAATTTACAACAGAACACGACACGTTGTTTTTTTATTCTGCCTCCAATGCACACGCTTTTAATCAAATATTCCGTCCGTTGTCAGAACAAACTATCAAGTCTGAATATAAACATGTTGACGAAAATGGAAGCCGTTATGCAATACCACGCGGACGCAAATTCAGACAAGGCATCGTCAAAAGAGTTTATCTTGACACTCACCCGGGAGTAGCTATTGGAAATCTATGGACAGAAAAAGAATTAACGATGCAAGGCCGAGACGACGAACGCACCGGCTCTCCCGACCAAAAACCTGTCGCTCTCTACGAGCGTATCATCAAAGCTAGTAGTAACGAAGGCGACCTTATATTAGATCCATTCTGCGGATGTGCAACTACTATCATCGCTGCACAAAATCTCAATCGACGCTGGGTTGGCATTGATAGGCGAAAAGATGCACGCTATCATATCATCACCCGTCTCATGGGAATCCCACGCAAAGAGCGGGAACGTCTTGAAAAATACGCAACCAACAAAGAATGGCTTGATAGACAAACACGTCCATACGAAATGCATTATCAGACCGAACCACCCATACGTACAGATCAAAACGAGCAAACTTCACCCGAATTGGCACACGTCTATTCTATTGAAACCCAACATCAACTTCGTCACGCTGAAATGCACGACATCCTCACCGAGCAGTTCGGCCTTAAATGTTGGGGATGCAACTTCATTCCACCCGACAAACGGTATTTGCATCTTGATCATATAATCCCAAAAACTGATGGGGGCACAAATGATATAGATAACCGTGCTCTGCTCTGCCAGCCGTGCAATAGTAAAAAATCGAACACAATGAGTCTTAACGCACTTCGTAGACAAAATAAACGAGATGGATACATACAACCTAACCCACCGATAGACCTACAAGCTGCACTCGCATGGACAAGGAACTACTTGATACAAACCGTACGAGAAACATCATATCAGCTCACTATTAACGAACTTTAAGTTACGAAACGAAGGAGAAAAAAAATGAACATACCAACAGAAATAGGCGATGTCAACGCAATTCTAGCCGAAACACCAGAAAAGTTCCAACGCGTTCTTCCGAAAGAAAATACAGTCCGCGTGCGGAACCTCATTAAACGCTACGAGATGGGGACGCAGACGGTTGATGCACTCCGCGGTGTCAACTTCCAAATCCAACGCGGTGAATACATCTCCATTATGGGGCCCTCGGGTTCAGGAAAATCAACGCTCTTCAATATGATTGGCGGACTTGATAAACCAACCGAAGGCAGAGTCTACATTGACGAAGTAGACATCGCACAACTCGACGCCTATGAACTCGCATGGCTCCGCTGCCGAAAGATTGGTTACATCTTCCAATCCTTCAATCTCATCCCTGTTATGACAGCACTCGAAAACGTCTCTCTCCCCATGATTTTCGCGGGTATGAGTGCCGACGAAAGCCGAGAAAAGGGTGTTGATCTGCTTTCACTCGTTGGACTCGGTGACCGTGTGCAACACAAGCCGTTGGAACTCTCCGGCGGACAGCAACAGCGCGTCGCAATCGCACGTTCCCTCGCCAACGATCCAGCGATTGTTCTCGCTGACGAACCCACAGGAAACCTCGACACTAAAACTGGGTTAGAAATTATCGCTTTGCTCCGCCGACTTAACGCCGAAAACGGTGTGACCATCATCACAGCAACGCACGACCACAAGATGTTAGATGTTTCCGACCGTATCTTCCGCATGGTGGATGGCAAAGTGGATAAGATTGAATCTCGTAATGAAATTGACCTCCAAGTTGGTAAATTAGATGGTGAAGAAGTGGGATGAACATCTACAAACGCCTCGGCATTCGCACAGTCATTAACGGCAACGCAACGCTCACGCGACTCGGTGGCTCTATCATGCCCCCTGAGGTCGTTGCAGCGATGGCCGATGCCTCGAAACATTTCGTAGACATCATCGAACTGCAAAAACGGGTCGGTGAAGAAATTGCGAAACTTACCCACAACGAGGCGGCGTACGTCTCTTGTGGTGCCGCTGCTGCCCTAACGCTCAGCACTGCTGCCTGCATCACTGGACTTGATGCTACCAAACGTGAGAAATTACCGCTCCACCCCTCCCCCGGTAGGGGCGGTTTCCAACCGTCCACAATGAAAAGTGAAGTCATCGTACACCGCCACGGTCGCGTCGGATACGATTTTGCAGTGCGACAGGTCGGTGTTAGTTTTGTAGAAATAGGTGATGAAAATGGTACGCCTCCCGACGAACTCGAAAACGCCATCACCGAAAAAACCGCCGCAATCTTTTATTTCGCAAATCCGAGTAGGGAACACCTCTGGGTCCCCTATGAACAAGCCATTAGTATTGCCAAAAAGCACGATGTCCCGCTTATTGTTGATGCCGCCGCGCAGCTACCACCCCCAGAAAACTTATGGCGTTTCACACAGATGGGCGCGGATTTGGCACTCTTTAGTGGCGGAAAAGGATTACACGGTCCACAGAGCAGCGGGTTAATCGTCGGGACAAAATCGCTGATTGAAGCGATTGCTTTCAATGGACCACCGCATCCGTTTATTGGTAGGGGTATGAAAGTCGGCAAAGAGGAATTGGTCGGGCTGCTCGCCGCCGTGGAGTGGTATCTCGGTCAGGATCACGAACAACTACAGCAATCTTACGAAGATCAGGTTACCTATTATACTGAGGTTTTCAAGGACATCCAAGGCGTTACAGTACACCGCAGCTTTCCATCTGAAGCCGGGCAACCCATGCCACGCACCGAAATCCGATTCGACGCAGAAGAACTCGGTATCACACGAGACGAAATCCTCCAGCAGCTGCAAGCAGGCAATCCCGTTATTGACATCGCAGGAACAGGCGCGAACGGTGTCCTTATCAACGGACAAACCCTCAGGCCAGGAGAAGTAGAAATTATTGCTCACAGATTAAAGGAAATACTTTGTAGCATAGACTGTTAGTCTGTGCCAGGAGAAACATTAAATGAAACTCAATAACGGCATCCGCCTGACATGGCTCGGACATTCCACCTTTAAAATCGAAGCAGACGGACAAACACTCCTCATTGACCCGTGGGTGACTCACAACCCAGTGTGTCCTGATGAACTCAAGATATTCCACAACCTTGACATTATTCTCATAACACACGGACATGCCGATCATATTAGCGACGCTGTGCCACTCGCCAAAACTTATGCTCCCACAGTCGTCTCCATCGTCGAAATCGCAGGATGGCTTGGTAAACAAGGCGTTGAAAACACAGTTGGAATGAACAAGGGAGGTACTGTCACAGTCGGCAGCATAAAGGCAACAATGGTTTCAGCAAACCATAGTAGCAGCTTCACGGAAGAGGACGGCACGACAGTTTATCTGGGTGAACCAGCAGGCTATGTGATTGAATTTGGGAACGGCTACAAAATCTATCACGCTGGAGACACCAACGTCTTCGGGGACATGCGTATTATCGGCGAGATCTATCAACCCGATTTGGCACTGCTTCCCATCGGCGACCACTTTACGATGGGACCGCGTGAAGCCGCCTACGCCGCACAATTGCTCAACGTACCAGCGATCCTACCTATCCATTACGGCACTTTCCCACTATTGACGGGAACACCCGAAGAACTCCGTAAATTAACCGCATCTCAGGATGTGGAAATTATTGAATTAGAGGTCGGGGAAACGTTAGATTAAGAGATTCTTTGTAGCACAAACTGTCAGTTTGTGCTCGATGAGATAAACTTGGATATAACTCAAACTGCCCGTTTCTAATTTTCGCGTGGATCTTATCTAATGGACGAGTACTTCCCAATAGGGACTTTGCAATCCAAAGGCATAGACAGTCCTTAGCAGCTCCTGCGGGTTCCCTGTATCATAACGTTCGCCAGCGACCCGATAACCATACATGCCTTCCTGTCGTATCATTTCCGTCATCGCATCCCGCAGTTGAATCTCGCCGTGCGTTAGAACTTGGTGCTTGTAGTTATAATCCAGAATGTCAAAAAGGAGAGGCGTGAGGAGGTCTATGCCGAAGTTGCAGAGATACTCCTTTTCTGGAATGCCTTCCACGCGCAAATGTTCTTGCGCGAACTCGACCGTCGGTTTTTCGGCAATTTGCGTCAATGTATAGAGTCGTGAGGATTCAACAGAAGGGTTTCCGTGAACAATCCCGTTGACCGAGAGCTCACTTTCAGGACAGAGATCAAGACTTGTGACAGACTGCCCAACTTCCTCGTAGACATCCACCAGCTGTTTAGCGCAAGTGATGTCTGATTCCGAAATATAGAGATGGTCGCCAAGCAGAATTATGACCGGTTCGCCAGCAGCGAAATCCTTGGCACAATAGATAGCATGCCCAAACCCTTGAGGTTCCGCCTGTATTGCGAAATGTAACCGTTCACCTATCTCTTCCAGACGATCTGCCTGTACTGCCAACTCCGTCTTTTCGCGAATCGCATCCGCAACGGTGCCAGAAAAATAGTCGGCAATCGGTTCAACCTGTTGCGGCTGAGCAACGAGACACACCTCTTCCACACCAGCCGTGAGTGCCTCTTCAATAATCAACTGAATGACCGGTTTTGCGAAACCGTCTTGACTGATAATTGGAAAGAGAGCTTTCGGTACGGCTTTCGTCGAGGGGAAAAGGCGTGTCCCGTATCCAGCAATGGGAATAACCGCTTTCTTAACGATGAATTTCACTCCGTATTTAATCGCTAAAAAATTAATTCCTCAATCCCTTGAGGTATCCCCAAGTCATTGAGAGTTTTCCAGCAGGTTCGACAGGCAATTGATCGCTTTGTGACTCAAAATTCTGTGCAACCTCATCTTCGTCAAGAATCCGATCGTAAATACGGACATTATCAATCATACCGATCAGAAATCTACCGTCGTGTTCGCTACCGATACGGCGTTCATCCATCAGTTCAGGGGTCGTACCTGCGTTCCCCTCATCAACCAACTCACCATCAACATAGAGCTTGAGTTCGTTATCTTTGGTATTGCTGGTGTAAATGATGTGATACCACCGCTCTTCCTCAGCATTTAAACGGATCTTCACGCCGTCATTCTTATGGACTTGGATCTGGTTTCCCTCGAATTTGAAATGAACTTTACCCGCTGCCCACATCCATGTTGACACGATACCTTGAATGCCGCCGAACTGACCCTCCAGTGCGTAACATTCAATACTCACATGCTCAAACTCACCCATCGCTGGGATTTCGATGTAACTGTCCCCTTCAAATTCCAACGCCTCTCCAGTGCCATCGGTCGCACCTTCGACAGATGTGAGAGTGCCTTCTATTTTCGCATCTTTGCCACCAAAGATATCTTTGACAGTTTTGCCCTCTATATCTGCTTCATTGAGGGTATATATAGCGACAAGCCCATCTGTTACGAAATCTTGTGCATCAGCGGCGTTGACATACGAGAACATTGCCAAGAATACGCCGAGGACGCAAATTGCGCTCATATCTCTTAAATTCATTTGTATCTCTCCTTTAAATTTCAGAAATTAGATTCAGTAAAACCTTATACATTTTACCCTGCAGATTTTCGGTTTGTCAAGTCAATTCGCCTATACGTCCGGAGATACCGGCTCCGCCAACTTACGCTCAAGCGTAAGGTTATCCTCGTATACGGTTTTGATTAGGTCCTCAATATCGGGTTCCTGAATCGATACATCTATAATTCTGAACTTTTTGAGGATCGCACCAATGAGATCCGCCGCGCTAATCTCTTCTGGAGAGAATCGATACTGCACGCGAGCACCCTCCTGATACACAATATCCGCATTGGGAATACCAACGTCTGGATAGACTTCTGCGTAATCGACACTCAACAGCCGTTCCGTCGAAAGCAATCGTCGCAGTGTAGTGAGTTCCCCATCAAAACGGAGACGCGCATTGTCAATGAGAATAACACGTTTGCACAACTTCTCAACATCGTCTAAATCGTGCGTCGTCAACACAACCGTGACCTGTCGTTCAGCGTTAATTCGCTGGATAAACTGTCGGATACGTGCCTTCGCAACCACATCCAACCCAATAGTCGGCTCGTCAAGGAACAACACATCTGGGTTGTGGAGCAGCGCAGCAGCGATATCTGCACGCATTCGTTGACCGAGACTCAACTGACGGACAGGGGTCCGGAAAAAATCACCAAGGTCGAGTAATTCGTCAAACATCTCAACATTGTGGCGGTATTGTGTCTCTGGAATGCGATAGATACGCTGTAGCAACGCAAATGATTCTTGAACTGGTAAATCGAACCATAGATGTGAGCGCTGCCCAAATACGACACCAATGTGTTTCGCATTTTCCTTCCGTTGCCGATGCGGGATATAACCGTTCACAGTCACACTGCCCGATGAAGGCACTAAAATACCGGTCAACATCTTGATAGTCGTTGACTTTCCAGCACCGTTAGGTCCTAAATATCCAACGATTTCACCGCGTGCTACGGTAAAGGAGATTTTGTCCACTGCTTGGACGATACGGTGTTTGCGAGAAAAGAGATTCACAAAACTCCCGAAAAATCCGGTGCGGTGATGATAGACTTTGAAGGTTTTGCTAAGGTTATCAACTTCAATCATATTTTTTTAAGCGAGAATTGTTACAAACACACCTTTAACCAACAACCAACAACTAATAACCATTCAATGTCCTGTACTCTGATAATGCAAGACCCCCCATCTCCAGAATAGCATCGTGATACCGAGAAAGAGGAAGCCCGCGAAAGGGGCTAATTGCACACCAATCGGTGAAACACCTAACGATCCAACTTTTCCCAGCAGAAAAAGGGACGGAAAGTAGTTAACACACGCCAGCGGGATAACAAAGGTGAAAAAGTGCCGAAACCACCATCGATAGATAGAAAACGGATAACTCCCCATGAAAACGCCACCGTGCGTGAAAATATTAATAATCTCAATAGATTGGACAGTCCAGAAACAGCTCGTCGCGCCAATCACGAAAAGACCGATAAAAAAGCATGTCCCACTTGCGAGTGAAATCAATAGATAGCCAAACTTGGCAAATGACCAGTCTATAGTTAACTGCGAATTAGCAATAAGCAAGACAACCAGGGCTTGCGCCAACCGCCCGATCCGACGGAGTAGGAATTCATGCGCAAAAACTTGAAAGAAAGTGCCGAGCGGTCGGATAAGCATTGTATCAAAGTCACCGCGCACTACACTTCGTTGAAACGTATCAACCCCCCTGCCAATCATTTCAGCAACTGCAAAACAGATACCAATCATCCCATAGAGGAATCCAACTTCCCACAGACTCCATCCAGCTAATTCTTTGAAACGGTCAAACAGAAGGGCAATCATGAAAAAATCGATGACGGAGATACACGCTTGGGCAAATAGCTCAATAACAAACGAGAGCCGGTATTCCATCTGCGATCGGATGCGGAGCTTGACAAAATGGAAGTAAAGAGAAAGATGGTACATTTTTTCGGAGTGTCTACTAACCGCCTTGTATAACCAACCGCGAAAACCCTCGACTTAAAAGGAAGCGTCCTAACCCAAAAAAAAAGAGGCTCCACGCCATCTGTTTTCCGATAGCACGCCAGACTTCGATACCTGTAACCTTGCCTAAATAGATACTAAACGGCACATCAATCAAGCCGCTGAATGGCAGCCAGTCGGCGATATGTGCCAACCATTCGGGCCATAGCGCGATCGGCACCAACATGCCAGAAAAGAAGGTGATTACAGATGCAGATATCCCAGAAATTCCTGTCGTATCCAGGGTCCAGAACGCACTGCTAAAAATTGTGATCGTGATCGCAGCACTCATGAAAATAGCAAGCATCATTGAAACTGTAAACGCCAATAAGACGTTGGGCTGCTGTGGAATTGTAACCTTGAAGAAGAGAAGACTGATAAGAAAGGTCGGAAACCCGCGCATGAGTAAGTAATAGCAGGCTCTACCACATTCATCCGCGAACCAATATGTCTGAAAATCAACTGGCTTCGTTAGTTGGAGTGCGACGCTGCCACTTCTAACGGTGTCCGCAATTTCGCGACCGCCCCATAACGGCATGAGCATTAGGGATGCCTGGCAAAGGACGAAATAGGTAATGATGTCATCTATATTGAGAGGTTGTGGCACCGTACTGGCTTTATAGAAGGCGATATAGACAAAAACCTGCACCAACAGAAAGAAGAAATTGGTCGTTAAACCCGCAAGGTTCGCGATCCTATATTGCATCTGCCTCTGAAAAGAGGTCCGCGCGAACGCCAGATAGACATGGAACGTCAAATAGAGGGATTTCATATTGGCAATTAGCAGATAGCAGATAGCGTGTAGGAAAGAAAATTTCGACGGGCATTAAGCATCTCTTTACTAATCGCTAACCACTAATTGCTAAAAGTGAACGAAGTGAACGCCCTATCGATTAACCGCTACTCACGACGGAGGGCTTCTATTGGCGTGAGGTTGGCGGCTTTGTTCGCCGGATAGAGTCCGAAAAATACACCGATGAACGCCGAGACGCTAAAAGCGATCAAAGCCGCTTGGACAGAGACAACAGCAGGCCAACTTGCCTGCATGAGCTTTGAAATAACCAGACCAGAAACGGAAGCGAGGCTGCTTCCGATGAAAATGCCGATGAGTCCGCCGCAAACGCTTAAAACGATCGCTTCAATCAAGAACTGAATCAAGATATCGCGGCGTTTCGCGCCGATGGCTTTGCGTAAGCCAATCTCACGCGTTCGCTCTGTTACGGAAACTAACATGATGTTCATGATACCGATACCCCCAACGAACAAAGCAACACTCGCAACGCCACCGAGGAGGACCTGAATAATCCGACTCACGTTACCTACCTGCTTTATAATCTCTTTAGCAGTAAAAAATTCAAAATATTTTTCATCGCCGTGCTGTTGGCGCATCGCGACTTTGACCTCAGCGACGGCTTGCTCGACCTTTTCATAACTCTCGGCTTGCGCCCATAAGAAGATCCACCCCTTCTGTTGGCCGATAAATCGAATCTCCATCGTGGTGAGTGGAATAATCACGCGATTATCCCACCCTTCACTCGCCATACTATTGCCTTTTTCCTCCATGACACCGATGACAGTGAACCGTTCCTTGCCGACTCTGAGTTCAAGTCCAATCGGATCTTCCCTTTGAAACAGGTCTTCTCGGACTTTAGAACCAATCACACAAACAGGTTCTCTCCGCTCCATGTCGCTCTGCGTGATAAACCTACCGGCTTGAATGTACCAGTTATTCACCTCTTCATAGTAGGGCGTAACGCCCCAAACATCAAGCGACTGGTTAACGTGCTTGTGCGATACGGGAAGGTTGAACTGCGACAGTGCCGTAGCTCCCTTAAGAGAAGGACAGTTTTCAAGGATAAAACCGAGGTCTTCATATTCAATATACTCCGGATGTTTATTCTCAACGTACGAACCATCCTCTCTACGAAACTCCCCTTTCCTGAAGCATACGATCAGCCCAGCACCACCGATCCGTTCCAACTCAGCGAGCATCAAATGTTCCGCTCCACCACCGACCGAGACAACCGCGACAACCGCTGCAATACCGATGATAATTCCGAGCGTCGTTAGCACGGAGCGCAATTTGTTGCGTCGTAATGCTGTTAAGCCAACAGTAACACCTTGTGTAATTTGCATGGTTCTCTAAATGTTTGTAGGAAATTCTTACTCTTCAGGTTTCATGGATTCACCGCGCAAGAGAAACGCACGAATATCGTAACGTCCCGGGCGTTCAATGGGTAAATCTCCACTTTCAATCATCAAATCCAATGGATTCGCATGTGTCAGGAGCGGTAACTGGACGACTTCGTGCATCCGTGCGGACTCATAGATCGCCATAATAATTTCAACGGAAGCACGTCCATGTTTCGCCTCACCGCGGTGTTCCGGACCACCCTCAATCCACTCAACGAGCTCAGCCGCTTGCGCAACGTGTTGGTTCCTACCATCAGAAGGACGTTCTTCCCAGTCTGTAGCCTTATTGTTCAGAAGGCGGACGCGCGCCTCTGTTACATCCGCGATGCCGTCTGTCCCGTAAACAATACCGCCTTGATAGTTCGGTCTGCCGATCTCCTGTAGAAGCATACCGATGCAGCCGTTTGAAAAGCCGACAATCCCTGCACTCCGGTCCTCAATTTGAATACCACGCTCGTAACGTTCCGTTTTTCGTTCAACGTTACCAATAACCCATTGCGGATCCGGGTCACTGATGACATAACGCATCATATCAAAGAGATGAGAACAGTCATTTAGCAACCCTTGCCCCCCGTGACAGACAATCTGTCGAGGTTCACCGATCGCGCCCTCAGCGATGAGATTTCGAGCATCTGTCCAAGCGGAATTGAACCGGCGTTGATGCCCAATCACAACCTTCACATCGTTGCGTCGCGCGGCGATTAACATCTCATCACATTCCCCGATACTCACACCCATCGGTTTCTCACAGAGGACCGCCTTCGGACTCCGCGCACACGCCGCAATTGTCATGGGTGCGTGAAGTTGATGCCACGTTGCCACGCTGACAATATCAAGGTCTTCCTCATCCAGCATCTCGCGCGCATCCAAATAGCAATTTTCAGCGGGTACGCCATAAGTGTCGGCGAACCTGTCGAGTGCTACTTGAACTGGATCAGCGAGTGCAACAATTTCTGTCTGCTCAACACCCTGATAACCCCGAGCGTGAGCATTGGCAATACCACCACATCCGATAATTCCAACTCGATATTTAGATGCCATGTTCATATTTCCTTAGTGGTTGTTAGTTGTCGGTCATCAGTAGTTGGTTAAGATGTCTCTCTGTCCGGATGCCCCAACTTGTTGGGGAGAGCGCACTTTTCCCGAACAAGTTCGGGCATCCAGATGTCCACTTATTTCTATAATTTACCATAACTGAAAACCGACAACTGATAACTGACAACTATTCTGTATTTTCACCGAAATGTGAGGAAACAGCGACTAAATCAAGAATATTTACCGTCCCATCACCGTTGACATCGCCTTTTAGAGACTCACCCGACTGACCGAATTGCCCAGCGACAAGTACTAAGTCCTGAATATTTACCGTCCCGTCGCCGTTAACATCCCATGGGGTCGGTGGTGGCGGTGGTGGTGGTGGCATTTCTATCGTGGTTGTCGTTGTGATCTCGGCAGTCATCGTGCTGTCCGTTCCAGAGGTCGCCGTCACACCAATAGCATAATCGCCGGGTTCTGTGAACAGGTCTCCTGCAACCTTGAGTGTAGCCTCCACAGATGCCCCAGCCTCAAGTGCAACTGAACTGTCACTCAAAGCACCAAGAACAGTGCCTTCGATACCCACCTCTGCTGAGGCTTCAAGCGTTACTGTGTCCATCATATTCCCGGTATTCGTGACTTTGAGGGTATAACTCACACCGGCAACGGCATCCATTGTCGAAAGTGCCATATCCCCAACAATTTCCAAGGTCACACCCGCGACTACTGGAACCGGCGGTGTTGATTCCGCCTGTGTTGTGTAGATATAATCGCCTGTGATACCACTGTCATTATTAGCGGCATTTCCCGCAGCGTAGAAAGTGATAGGTCCTATATCAGCATCAGGGGCTGTCCATTCAAACTCCCAACTATGCGCATCGTTTGTGCCTGCAGCAGTCCCAGCAGTCGTATGCTGGATATACTGCTTACTGTTTGTTTCTGTTAACTGCGTATTCGCTGCAGCGTCGACTGTGAATGAACCAGCACGTGCGCTATCCGCATCCAACGCAGTCATTTCAAAACCCCACTTGCTCTGTCCGGCACGTGATAAATTGACGATAATTGTATATACCTCACCCGGTTGATATGTTTCGGGAATTGTCAACATCAATGAACCACCGGAAGCATCAAGGTCATTACCAACGTGGCAATCCCTACAAGTGCCTTCATTCGGCGCACCAGTCTTCTCATCCGGGGGCGGGAGAAAAGAGAAAGCAGATACGCTATTCGTGCCTGCAACCAAAAGCAGCACGATTACCACCCAAACAGGTAAGATATTTTTTAGATAACTCAAAAAACTTCTCCTTCATCTATACATCAAAAAACGCCCCAACACCGACTGCTAATCGGCGTTGATTCGCGGTTAGCTCAACCGGCAGATTGGGGCGTTTTATTTTTTTCGTTATGAGTTGCCAGTTTTCGGCGGTTTGTAACAATTTTCCGCTACTTGGCGTATTCCAAGAAGTGGCGAATTTGTTACAGCAGCCTTCTTTAACTGATAACCGACAACCATTTACTTCAGGATAACCATCCGTCGGGTCGCAGCAAAGTCTGATGTCTGTAACGTATAGAAGTAGATACCACTCGCTACACGTTCACCGACAGCATTCCTGCCATCCCAATACGCAGCACTCGACGGCGTCATGTACGAACCTACCGGCTGCCAACCCAGATTCAACGTCCGAACCAAACGACCCGATACATCATAGATCTGGATTGAGACTTCTGTCGATTCACTCAACTGATACGGAATCCATGTTTCAGGATTGAACGGATTCGGGAAGTTCTGTGCCAAAACCGTTTCCTCGGGACGCACATCGCCAACTGTCAAGTCAACACTTAGAAAAGCGTTGCGGATGTCAGTTGTGGTAACCGTGCGTTGGAAGGGACCTGAGACGACGCGACCGCGATCATCGTAGAGTGCGATTTCGAGTCTATCGCCTGCTTCGATGACGCTCTTGCGGTTGAGATCTGCCCAGACAGCGGAAGAATGCTTCACACCCATCGTGATGTTCTGCGTTGCGATACTGCCAGTGCGGAGATTTTCAGCGACGAGTCTGTAGACCGTGCCGGTCTCCATACCTTGAATATCGCTGGCGACGACGAATGCCCACGCGCTCTTGAATGTCGAGAGAGCCGGAGCGGCAGCGGCACCATTAGCAGCACCATTGCCATTAGCGGCAGCATCACCATTGGCAGCACCATCAGCTGCGGGTTCTTCGACTGCGGGTTCCTCAGCAACTTCTTCAGCTGCGGGTTCCTCAGCAGGTTCCTCAGCAACTTCTTCAACCGCAGGTTCTTCAACTGCGGGTTCCTCAACAACTTCTTCGACTGCGGGTTCTTCGACCGCAGGTTCTTCAGCAACTTCTTCAACCGCAGGTTCTTCGACTGCGGGTTCTTCGACTACTGGCTCTTCAACAACGGGTTCCGGTTCCGGTTGGTTGTCCCACGCATCACCCGTGAACTTCACCATTCCACCAGCCGGCGTGTTAACAATATAACCTCTACCACCATCAATACCAAAACCATCACCACTATCAGTGACCGTGTAACCGACGAAACTCTGCGTTGCAGCGTCAAGTTGGATGACAACTGTCGCGCCAAGCATTTCTGCCAATGACTTCGCAGTGTACGGTTCTGCAGGCATCAACGGAATAGAAATCATATTCAAACCCGGTTCAAGTGTAACATCAAAACCAGGAACAATCGGTTCCGGTTCCGGTTCAGGTTCCGGCATCGGTTCTTCCGCGACGGGTTCCATCGGCACTTCAACTGGCGTGATCGTCAGCATCGCGACAGGTTCTTCCCACGCAAACGCTTCACTGACATCGCCAACACCTTGGATACCTTCGTGAGGCATAATTACGCCATCTACCGTTGGTACGCGTTCATTACTGCCCGCGGGGTCCGCAACTTCATCTAAACCCAAGGGACCCGGAATATCCGAAGCCAACTCTGTGTTATCTTCACTACCAGCGTCATACGCCATCAACTCAAGGCTTGCTGTCACGGGCATGCCGTCTTCATCAAAGAGTGGCACGTCAATCGCTGCGATGAAGGCATCGTTGGTTGACACGAGCATAGAGCCGACAGAAAGCGAAGAGTTCGTCATGTCAGCAGTTAGGGTAACCGTTGAGGATTGCCCCGGCATGGTATATCTGTTCGTCCCATCTGCATTCATGGCTGTCGCGATGTTCGCGCCAGCAGCAGCTGCGAGTGCGGCAAGTCCTGAGGTATCTCCACCTTCAGCCATTGCAACAATCGCAGGATTTGCGGGTTCACCGGGTACAGCAAGTTTAATATCGGCAGGATGTGCTGCGAAGATCGCAGGTGAGAAAGTTTGCCCACTCATACCGTGTTCACCCATAGTCAAGTTCGTGAGCGTAATCTCGAACATCTGGCTCACAGGCATCTCAACTTCGGTAACCTCTTCAGGCATTTCTGCCGGGGCTTCTTCAGTTACCTCTTCAGTTTCCTCAGTCCCCTCTTCAGTCGTCTCTTCGGTAGCTTCCTCAGTTACCTCTTCAGCGGCTTCCTCAGTGGTTTCCTCGGCAACCTCTTCAGTCGTCTCTTCAGTGGCTTCTTCGGTAGTTTCCTCAGTCGTCTCTTCGGTGGTTTCCTCGGCAACCTCTTCAGCCGCAGCAACCGTAACCATACCATCTGCAGTTGTGACATCTAAAGGCTCGCCAGCAGCATCAGATACGATAGCACCGCTGAGTCCGATAGCAGACGCTTTTGCTTCAACGACTTCAAACGTTACCATAGCGAGTGTACCATCGCCATCAGACGTAGCACCAATAGCAGTTGCCGCTATTGTAACACTATTTTCAGCCGTAACAGCCGGTACAGGAAAGGCACCTGCAGGTAGATAATCTGCATTTGCACTGGAAACATAACTGAGTGCAGTCGGATCGAAGTTAACGGTCACTTGATATCCTGCGACACCAGCACCACCTGCGATATTAATACTCACTGTGAGTTCTTCCCCAGCCGCTGGGGACTCTACTTCAGCAGGTTCTACAGAGACGACAGCTTGGCCGTAACTCATCGCTGTGAACCCAAAACACATTACAACAGCTAACAAGGAAAAAAGGATTTTCCTATTAAAAAGCTGGTTTCTCATCATAAGGTTCTCCTTACAATTCATTTATATTGTGAACGACTTGATACTAATTAATTTTAGTTATGAGTTGTCAGTCTTCGGTTGTCGATAAGAGCGGTTTGTAACAATCCTCCGCTACTTGGCGTATTCCAGGAAGTGGCGAATTTGTTACACCATCCGTCTTTAACTGATAATCGACAACCGATAACTGACAGCCATTTACTTCAGGATAACCATCCGTCGGGTCGCAGCAAAGTCTGAGGTCTGCAACGTATAGAAGTAGATACCACTCGCTACACGTTCACCTATAGCATTCCTGCCATCCCAATATGCAGCACTCGACGGCGTCATGTACGAACCTACCGGCTGCCAACCCAGATTCAGCGTCCGAACCAAACGACCCGATACATCATATATCTGGATCGACACTTCCGTCGATTCGCTCAACTGATAGGGAATCCACGTCTCTGGATTGAACGGATTTGGGAAGTTCTGTGCCAAAACCGTCTCCTGTGGACGCACATCGCCGACTGTCAAGTCAACACTCAAGAAGGCGTTGCGGATGTCAGTCGTCGTCACCGTGCGTTGGAAGGGACCTGAGACGACGCGACCGCGATCATCGTAGAGTGCGATTTCGAGTCTATCGCCTGCTTCGATGACGCTCTTGCGGTTGAGATCTGCCCAGACAGCGGAAGAATGCTTCACACCCATCGTGATGTTCTGCGTTGCGATACTGCCAGTGCGGAGATTTTCAGCGACGAGTCTGTAGACCGTGCCGGTCTCCATACCTTGAATATCGCTGGCGACGACGAATGCCCACGCGCTCTTGAATGTCGAGAGAGCCGGAGCGGCAGCGGCACCATTAGCAGCACCATTGCCATTAGCGGCAGCATCACCATTGGCAGCACCATCAGCTGCGGGTTCTTCGACTGCGGGTTCCTCAGCAACTTCTTCAGCTGCGGGTTCCTCAGCAGGTTCCTCAGCAACTTCTTCAACCGCAGGTTCTTCAACTGCGGGTTCCTCAACAACTTCTTCGACTGCGGGTTCTTCGACCGCAGGTTCTTCAGCAACTTCTTCAACCGCAGGTTCTTCGACTGCGGGTTCTTCGACTACTGGCTCTTCAACAACGGGTTCCGGTTCCGGTTGGTTGTCCCACGCATCACCCGTGAACTTCACCATTCCACCAGCCGGCGTGTTAACAATATAACCTCTACCACCATCAATACCAAAACCATCACCACTATCAGTGACCGTGTAACCGACGAAACTCTGCGTTGCAGCGTCAAGTTGGATGACAACTGTCGCGCCAAGCATTTCTGCCAATGACTTCGCAGTGTACGGTTCTGCAGGCATCAACGGAATAGAAATCATATTCAAACCCGGTTCAAGTGTAACATCAAAACCAGGAACAATCGGTTCCGGTTCCGCTTCGATAACCTCTTCAGGCATTTCCACAGGGACCTCTGCAGTAGGTTCCTCAGTCACCTCTTCAGTGGGTTCCTCAGTAGGTTCCTCAGCAACCTCTTCGGTGGGTTCCTCAGCGGGCTCCTCGGCAGGTTCCTCAGCAGGTTCCTCGGCGGGCTCCTCGGCAGGTTCCTCGGCGGGCTCCTCAGCAGGTTCCTCAGCAGGTTCCTCAGCGGGCTCCTCGGCAGGTTCCTCAGCAGGTTCCTCAGCAGGTTCCTCGGCAACCTCTTCGGCAGGTTCCTCAGTGGGTTCCTCAGCAGCCTCTTCAGCAGCCGGGGTAGGTTCTGGGTCATCAGTGCTATCGGCTTGACCGTAACTCATCGCTGTAAACCCGAAACACATTACAACAGCTAACAAGGAAAAAAGGATTTTCTTGTTAAAAAGCTGATTTCTCATCATAAGGTACTCCTTACAATTCATTTATATTGTGACATTTTCTCCACCTTGTGGGACAGAGATCAATTCCTCGTTCAAAAGAAATCCATCAAGATTTAGGATACCCTCTGCGTTGGCGTGCTTTCGTTAGATACACAAAGTTGGATCGCTTAAACGAGGTTTTCCAAACCAAAAGAGAAGTCTATCCTAATATTAAACAATTTAAACGTTGTTAAATCAAATTCGGTTCAAATCGGGCAATTTTCCCAAATAAATTAGGTAACGCCCTCTTTGTTGATTTAAGTATACCATAGACACCAAGATAAAACAAGTTAAAAACCGACGAGGCGGATCAGAGTTTGTCAGTTCGTCTGCGAAACAACTCAATCGGTTACACGCGGAGCAAGCGTATTCCAAACATCTCCCAATTCAGCAAGTGTCTTGTAAACCGGATAGATCGCCTCCCACATTGCTTTACGCGCTGCAGTAGCCGTATCCATATCACCTTCAGCAAGTGCCGCCTTCAGTTGGTTGCCCATCTCCTGTTGAACCGCTGTACAAGCTTGAGTCAACTCCTCAAGCAACTGTGATGCATGTATTTGGCGCGCAACGAGTTCCGATACAGACACCTGCATATTCGGTTCGACATCATAAGCGCGAGCAGGGACGAAATTATGTGGTAGCCGTTCGCCGTCCTCTGTCCGCGGCGTGTGCGTCGGGTGGATATGTGGTGTAACGGACAGATACATCGTCATCGGTTCATTACCAAGAACGCGCACCGTGTGCGGTTGATCCGCCAATGCAATACACATCTGTCCCGGTCCCAACTCCTCGGTTTCGCCATCAATTTCAAATTCGACGCGTCCTTCGAGGATCAGGAAAATCTCATGTCCTAAGTCATGACTATGGCGTTGAGCACTCTGTCCAGGCTCCATCCTTAGGAAACGAGAACGAATTTGCGGGGTCACCAACACATTCCGTATATCCGTGCGGTAATCGTAAACAGGGAATCCCATCGCGTTCCTCCATGCGCTTTTATGACAAACATAGCATTTTCCCTGAAAAATGTCAAGATAAATTAGGAAATGCATTCAGATTTTCTCTTGACACACCGTTTAAATATGATAAAATACTGGCGGAAGACATAATATCTCATTTCTTGAACTGGAAGGATATATCAATTATGGATTTGACACGCCAACCACCACGTCGACCTACAAACTTGAGCGTTGCCGGAATCGTAGGTGCGGCACGGCTGACAGACAAAGCACGCGCACATAACGCAGAAACACTCGGCGAGTATCTCTACGGCGAAAACTCGGGCTTGGATCGGCAAGTCTTAGTGTTTTTGGGAATTACCGCTGACGCTTATGCCGAAGCAGCTGGCGAATATGATGATGCTGCCCTCGGACAGTGGGTACTCGAAACAAGTGGAAAGACCGAGGCAGAGATCGCAGAATTCAACGAGGCAACCATCAACTTAAACCCAGATACTGAAGGACACAAACAACGCCTGAAAGAAAGGCTCGCTCGCTACGCGCCCGGCAGAACTGACATCACAACCGTACTCCAGTCCATGGAATTGGACGATTGGGGAAGCTTCTGGCAGGTGGATCTCATTGCTGGACCTCCGCGCAGTGCACGCGCCAAAGACGTAGGCGGTATCTGCGGCGTCGCTCGAATGGCTGATAAAGCGCGCGCTGAACGTGCCGAGAAAATCGGTGAATACCTATACGGCGATAATTCTGGACAAGATGTCCGCATCCTAACATTCCTCGGTATTTCTGCAGATGATTTCCAAGAGGCAGCGGTTAACAATCCCAACGACCTTGAAATTGGCGCATGGGTCCGGGAAAACTCCGGTAAATCACAAGCCGAAATCGATGAATTCAACGAAACGCTCGTAAACTATGGACCCAATGAAACAACACGGGAACGGTTTGAAGCGCGATGTCAAGAAGTAGATCCAACGCGCACGGACATTACCACCTGGGTCCAGCTTCAAGATGTGGACGATCAATTGAGCTTCGGTATTATCGACCTTAACCGCCGCGCACCACGGAGCCCTTATAATACAGACGTCTATGGCATGGTTCAACTCGCACGGTTGATTGACAAAGGGCGCGCATCTAATAGCAACTCGCTGGGTGCTTATTTTTTCGGTGAGGATTCAGGCATTGACCGGGCAACGCTCGGTTTTTTAGGAATCTCCGCCGCAGAATTTGCTGAGGCATTGAAGACTTTGTCGACCGACGCAGAGATTGAGGCGTGGTTGACGGAAAACCATCCGAAAAGCCAAGCGGATATCGAAGCCTATAACGAACGGATGACCCAGATGGGCCCCACAGATGAACGCTATGAGGCACTTATGGCGAAGATGATTAACAAAATCGCGCCAGAGCGAACGGACATTAAAACATGGTTCGCACTGATGGATCTTGATGATGAGAAGACCTTTGCGTCGTAAATTGATTGGTGGGTGAAGAAACGTAGGTTGGGTTGAGCACAGCGAAACCCAACTTCTTTCTTAATTGAGACACGGCGAGGTTAACAATGAAAAATCCTGAAGCGATTACGGAATATCAATAGAATCTTTACACCGCCCAATCCATATTAGGATTCAGAATCATGGAAACCAAAGAACAAGCACTTCCGGCTGAACCTTTACCTTCGGATACCTTGAATGCTATCTTGGAGGATTTTTATCACAATGGGGCAACGATTGTCCGAAATGTGCTCTCACGCGAAGAGTGTGAACGGATCGTTGCACGCGTTGATGAAATCTTCTCGGAACCTTACTTCTTACAGATGCGCAATGTCAAAGGTTCTCGGCAAGATGGAAAATCCCCTATTGTCGTGCATCGTCTTTTTGAGTGCGATCTTATGTTTCGCGACCTACTCGTGCGCGAGCCGATTATCAGCATCGCAGAAACCGTGCTTGGTGAGCACTGCCACTGTATCGCCCAAGGTTGTATCCTCAACCGCAAAGATTTAGGTATCAACCGCTTCCACGTTGACGATGGTGTGGAATTTCCGATCACACCTGAGATGGAACGGCACGACCCAAAGCTACGGATGCCTGTGTTCCGCATGTCCATCCAAATCGCCCTCACCGATCAGGACGATGTGAAATACGGTCCATCCCAATTTGTTCCCGGGAGCCACTACTCTGGGCGGCAACCCGATGAACCAGAACAGCCAACCTTTGAGGGTAAAGAACCCGTTTCACTCCTCATGAAAGCCGGGGACCTCTACCTACTCAACGGACAAACGTGGCACCGCGGCGCGCCAAACCAGACCGACCAAGTACGTTATTTGTTCCACCAAGTCTATGGACAACGATTCGTCGCACAACGGTTTTGGCCCTATCTAAACTACCGCATGCCTGATTATGTCTTGGAAGGCGCTGATGAACGCTTGCTGCGCGTTCTCGGCAAACATCCTGAGATGGCATACGGGTAAACCTGACTAAAACCTATTAAGAAGACGGTAACAAATGATCGCCACAATATTCGACATCGACGGCACTTTAGTCGAAAGTTTCGGTTTTGATGATGCTTGTTACATCTCCGCCATAAGAGAGGTCTTGGGTGAAGTTCACATCCATAATGATTGGAGCAAATATAAAAATGTAACCGACACAGGTAGTTTGCGACAAATTATGGAAGAAAATAAAATTCGGGAAAAGGCACAAATCAAGGAAGTCCGTACGAAATTCGGCGAATTGATTAGGCAGTATCTTCAAAACAGTGGAAAATGCTGTGCAAAAGAAGGTGCTATTCACCTGATTAATAAACTTACTGCTGCAGATAACTACGAAGTTGGATTCGCTACAGGCGGTTGGAGACATACCGCCAAGATGAAACTCCAGCATGCAGGATTTAATTTGAGGAATACGGTTTTAACTTCCAGTGACGATGGTGACGAACGCGTAACGATTATGAAGAAATGCTTATTTGCGTTAGGGAATAACTTCCAGCGCATCGTATATATAGGTGACGCTGAATGGGATATGCAAGCGACTCAAGAACTCGGATGGCACTTCATAGGAGTCGGAGCACGTTTAAAAGGAAAATGTAATTTTTGGGTCGAAGACTTTTCAAACTACGATACATTTATGAAAATGCTGCATGCTTAGAAAAGGAATTCTGTTGTGTGTCAGTTGTTTGTTAAAACAAAGGAGAAAACATAATGTTTATTGCCACTTACAACGCTATCTATACCGTCGAGAACAACGGAGGTAGCGACCCCATTCAAGTCTATAAAGGCACAGATCATCAAAACCTCGGCTACGGCGCAATGGTTTCACTGGCAAACGGTCAAGCCGCCGTGTTCGCTCTATCGGACGGAACACTCCTGCTTCTGTCAGAAAACGACCCGAAACAGATTCCGACCGGCATTGAAGATCCTATTGCTTCTTTGCTGCTTATCCGTGAAAATCCGTTGACGCTGCTCATCGGAACGGATGAAGGTGCTTATGTCTATCGCCTCGTTGGAGAAGAGGGGCCAGCAGAACGCATCGTCGCGTTTGATGAATTACCGTGTAGAGAAGAATGGTATACACCCTGGGGCGGTCCCCCAGCCGTGCGGACGCTTGCCAAAACCCAAGACGGCTTTTGTTATGCAGACATCCATGTCGGAAGTATCATGCGTTCCCCCGATGAAGGGATTTCGTGGGAACCCGTCACGCCAGACCTCAATAAAGATGTCCATCAGGTCACTACGTGTCCTGTGGACGATCATCAAGTTTACGCAAACACCGCCAACGGCGTTTATATCAGTACAGACCGTGGAAACTCATGGGAACATCGGCCTCAAGGTTTACCGCGTCGCTACGGCACCGCTATTGCTGTACATCCAACAGACCCAGACCTTCTGATTGCCACGGTCCAAAACGGACCCAGAGGCGGTGGTGCATGGCTCTGTCGCTCGGAGAACGGCGGCAGAACGTGGACCCAACTGAACGAGCAGCTCACAGAATCCATCGATCGGATTAGCACAGGGAGTATTGCGTTCGCATCCGATGGAACAGCGTGGGCAGCTATTGGAAAGACACTTTACATCGGAAAGGATCGAGCCACAGATTGGAGTCCGTTCTGGACAGCATCCGAACACGATGGTGAATACCCCATCCAAACCCTTGCTGCTTAGTACATCATTGTAGGCGTGAGCAGAGGAGGCTACAGTTGTCAAGTGAATATATTAGGCATTGACTTTACTTTCTTCGCGGTGAGCGATATGCAGAAATCGTTCACCTTTTATCGTGACCTACTTGGAATTCCACTGGCATGTTTGGTGCATGAAGGGACATGGGCGGAATTCGAGATTAATCCAGGCACATTGGTATTAGGACAGGGTTATGATTTTACGCAACCCGGTGGAGGGACGGTCGCGCTTGCAGTTGCCGACGCGAAAGCTGCTGTCCAAGAATTAGAACAAGCAGGAATACACGCTCTTTCGCCTGTAGGTGAATCCGCTGTATGTTTTTGGGCGATTATCGAAGACCCCGATGGCAATCGCGTTATTATCCATCAGCGAAAAGATAAAACCATCGGATAAGAGTGTCACCTTTGACATAATAAGGAAAAATAAGGAATAGTTTCATCATTTACTTACACTTATATGAACGAAAACAAAAAAGAAAAGAAAGTTATCCAGCATATTGAGCCAGTGTGCTGGGGCTATGAAGCAGAAAACGGACCAGACGTTTGGGAACGACTCAGTCCGGAATATCAATTGTGCGGTGCAGGAATACACCAATCTCCGATTGATCTCGTGAATCCCACACCAACGAAACTTCTACCAATTACTTTTAATTACCAACCTACATCTTTGAACATCCACAATACCGGGAATACAATCACAGTTGCATACCAGCAAGGCAGTTGGATTGAGGTTGATGCAACGAAATACCACCTTCTGGAATTCCACTTTCATGCTCCCAGCGAACATACAGTGGCAGGAGACCTATCCGACATGGAGATGCATCTCGTCCATGAAAGTGAAAACGGGACGTTGGCTGTTATTGGGGTGCTTATTAAAAGCGGACGCATCAATACAGCATTTAATCCCTTTTGGGAGTATCTGCCATCAACCATAGGTGAATCTAAACAGAACAAAGATGTTATTTTAAATGCTTACGATCTGTTGCCGAGCAGAAAACACACCTATCGCTATACCGGTTCGTTGACAACACCTCCCTGTTCAGAAGGTGTTAAGTGGTTCGTTCTGACAACTCCCATCGAGATGTCCCACTCGCAAGTCGCAGCATTTAAATCAATCATGTCCGGTAACAACCGACCCGTACAACCTTTGAATGGACGAAAACTGATCGTAGATTCTACTGAAAGGAAAGATTGTGAGTCAAAAGATTGAAGAACAAGACGGACACATGTTTCTCTATTTCGGGGAACCCCCAGCAAATGTAGGGAAAATTGAGTTTATCAATTGCGTCGCGCATCAACAAAACCAAATTCTCTTCTGCAAATGGCGCGATAAGGGCATCTGGGTACTACCCAGCGGACGCGTCGAATCCAGAGAAACGGCTGAAGAAGCAGCACACCGTGAACTCCTGGAGGAAACGGGGGCAACACTGAGAAACCTTGAAGTTTTGTGTTACGTACACTGCTTCATGTACAACCTCGAATACTGGGGAATCGCTTACTGGGGAGAAATCGAAGCGTTAGGGAACCCAACAGACCTTAATGAAGTCAGCGAAGCGCGTCTGTTCTCATACTTTCCAGAAAATTTTGGTAAACCCGGACCATTCGAGAATGAGTCCAAGGCATTATATGCCGCTGTAATGCATAAACTATCAAAACCAAGAGATTAAGACATAACAATTGAAACAATAGAGGGGTGCGATGAAAATTGATCGGTTCTCACAACCTGATAATACTTGGCGGATATCGCTCTCGACTGAAGATAAAGAAGATGTGAGTCGTCTATGGCTCATTGAATATCAGATGCGATTCGGGTCTGCAAAACTCAAGATGGGTGGCATCGCCGGTGTCGGCACGAATGAAGCGCATCGTAATAAAGGATATTCTCGGCGCGTCATGGAGGACTCTACAGCGTTCATGACCGAGAATGGATTCGATGTCGCGATGCTATTTGGTATCCCGAACTTCTATCCTAAGTTTGGCTACGCAACAGTGATACCCGAAACATGGATCTATCTTGAAACGGAGGAGGCACAGGCAGCTGTACCTACATATCAGATCCGTAAATTTGAGAAGAACGACGCACCAGAGATATTGTCGCTCTACGCAGCAAACAACGCCGAACGAACGGGTACGCCTCTGCGAGACGAGACCCGTTGGAAAAAATTCAAGATGGGGAGCAACTTTAGGGTTGACGCTGACCCGTATGTCGTCCTGGACGAAGGTGATATGGTAGTCGGCTATTTCGTCTGTGACGATACGGAGGAGAACTGTATCCTCTGTGACATCGGATTCCAAGACAGAACGATTTTTGAGACAATCGTCTGCTTTCTTGCGGACCGTGCCAAACACACTGGGGCAGCACAGGTCCAGTGCCATATCCCCGCAGACCATCCATTCACTATCTTTTGTCGACGTTATGGCTGCCGAACACATACCAATAACCCAAAGAACAGCGCGGGTATGATGCGGATTATCAACCAATCAAGCACCTTAAAAGGGATTAGTAGTGAATTGGGAAAACGTCTACGACGTTCTGCCGATCTCTCAGAGTGGAGCGGGAAGATCCTCATCTCAACAGATATCGGACAGGATTGCTTAGAAATTGATAAGGGCAGCGTTGCACATACCAACAGTCGAGCGAACACCTTCAATCTTGAGATGCCACAGGATAAACTCATCCAATTGATGATGGGGAGACGAAGCATTGAAGATCTCGTCATTGAACCCGATGTTTCGGTAAGCGAAGGAATTATTCCCGTGCTGGAAATCCTCTTTCCACTCGGTCATCCGCACGTTTGGTGGCCCGACCGATTTTAGTCAACGCGTGGTTCATCCATTTATCGGATTTTTAGAAATTTTCACATTTTCTGTAGATTTTTTTGACATTTACAGAAATTGTAGGTATAATTAACACAATTCACGCGGTTACCTGCCAATTTATCGCGAATTTCTTTGACATTCGCGAGAATTGTAGGTATAATTAAAGATACTGAGATTCGTTATCAATTTTAAAAAACGCAATCTCCAATATAAAATCAAAAATTTCGGGCAAACGCCACTAAATATGATAATGAATCTCAATATCATATTTGTTAGAGATCTGTATTTATGAGAAAACAACCCGTGTTCCTCACTGTTTGGGGAATGTTTATTTTCGTAGGAGCGATTTTTAATCGCGATGCTGCTTTTGCTGAATCAAATTCGTTCTCGGTCTCTGGATACGGAATCATCCACTATTCTCACTTTGATTGGGAACTTGACCCGGGCAGGCGAGCTGCTATTGATGTGGAACGTTTCGTCATCGCGCCAAAATACCGCATCAACGATACCATCCAACTTGAATCGGAATTGGAGTTTGAACACGGCGGTACCGGTAGCACAATGGAATTTGACAAATTTGAAGAGTTTGGAGAATTCGAGACAGAAATCGAAAAAGGCGGTGAAATCATTGTTGAAAAACTCGCTGCCGTTTTTTCTTTTCAATCTTCCCTCAACTTCCGTGTCGGACATATTATAGTCCCAGTAGGGCTTGTTGCAAAGCGGCATCGACCCCAACACTACTTTACGACAACACGTCCCGAATCGGAAGCACATATCATTCCAACGATTTGGCATGAAACCGGTGTCGAAATTTTCGGATCGCTCGGCTCACTGAACTATCAGGCACAAATTGTCAACGGATTGGATTCGACCGGTTTCAGTTCCCGGCACTGGATAGTTCGCGGACACCAACTTCGATTTGAAACAGCCAACGCCGAGGCACCTACATTCGTCGGACGGCTCGATTACGCGTTTCATGAAAACGCGACCGTCGGTATCTCTGGCTACTACGGAGACACCGCCGCGAACCGACCAAAACCTGATGTGGATTTTGATGCCCACGTGGGAATTGTGAGTCTTCACGGATTTTATGAAGTAAATGCCGTGAAGGTACGCGGATTGTTTCTCTGGGGCAGGCTTGAGAATGCCGATCGGTTGTCTAAAGTCAATCGGACGCTTTCCAACAATCTCAATGTAAAGCGTACACCCATAGGGAGTTCAGCCCTCGGTTGGTACATTGAGGCAGGCTACGATATTCTATCATTTTTCACGAAACCAAATAACAGCACGAAACATCATGATCTGGAGGACAAGCCTTCAGATAAGACTTTGGATGTCTTCGCGCGTTATGATTTTTATGATACCATGGCGAGCGTTGAAGGTATTATCTTCGACAATCCGCGGTGGGAAAGAAACACATGGACTTTTGGGATTAACTACCATGTCCATCCAAAAATGGTTTTTAAGAGCCACTATTCTCTCCGACGGTTAGCAACGAAAGACAAAAACAGAGAAAATACTTTCTCGCTCGGCTTTGGCTTTCAATATTAAGGAAAAGTTAATCATCTACAAATACGGAGGTTTTGTATGAAACTCTATAAAGTTTGGACACTTTTTGACGCAGCTTGCAAGTCAAAACTTGCTATAGGAATGTGTTGTTTGCTCCTTGCATCCGCCTTTGTTGTAGGATGTGGCAGTGATGATGAGGCGGATGAACTTAACGGTTCGCAAGATGCTGCTTTTGATGCAAGCACGATGCTCAATGATTTCGCCAACACTGTTGTGTTAGCCACATACACCGACCTCGATAACAAAGCCGGTGAACTGTTGGCAGCCGTCAAGACGCTGGAGGCGGATACCTCACAAGGGAATCTTGAAAAAGCACAACAAGCGTGGATAGCAACCCGAACACCTTGGGAACAGAGCGAAGCGTTTCTGTTCGGTCCCGTTGACACACAAGGGCTCGATCCAGCGTTAGATAGTTGGCCCGTCGATCACGTTAACTTACAGTCTGTTCTGGACAGCAATGATGCACTAACGGTGGATTTTGTCAGTGGATTAGAAGATACACAAAAAGGATTTCACACCATCGAATTCCTACTGTTCCGCGATGGCAACCAACGTAAAGCATCGGATATAACCAGACGTGAATTGGAATACCTCGTTTCAACCACAGAGAACCTTAAGACGAGTACCTCTCAACTACGCTTAGCGTGGGCACCAGAAGGTGAAAACTTCAGCAGTGCAGTGGCACAAGCTGGTACAGGGAGTGTTATCTATCCATCCCAAAGTGCCGTGGTGCAAGAGATGGTAAACGGCATGATAACCATCGCTGATGAGGTTGCGAACGGTAAAATATCTGACCCTTACAACGAATCGGACACAACCCTTGTTGAATCCCAGTTCAGTTTCAACTCCATCTCGGATTTCCAAGACAATATCCGTGGGATTCAGAACGTTTACATGGGTAATTTCGTAACGGATGGACAGGGGTTGAACGAATTCGTGAACAGTCAGGATTCTGATTTAGATGCCCGTTTCCAGCAAGAAGTACAAGCAGCCATCGACGCTATTGGGGCAATTCCAGATCCGTTCCGCGATTCGATTACCGCAAATCGCAGTGCTGTCCAAGCTGCAATCGATGCTGTTAGCACGGTACAACTAACACTTGAACAAGATATACTCCCGCTCGTTCAATCAAGCGAGTTTAATTAAATTAACTGAATACTGATAACTGACGACTAACAACTAAAATGAAACATTTTCAGAGCTTAACATTCCTCATCTTTTTCTTAGCGGTTCTGCTGAGCGCGTGTGACACCGAGTCTCCTGTGGCTGTAGAGTCGATACCCATATCTTCGACGAGCGAGTTTTCGGGTGGTGAGACAACGATCTTTGATGCCTCAAGCCACGCCTTTTCAATCCCGGCTCCTAATCTTTCCCCAACAGCATTTGAGAAACACCTGGACGGTGACCGTGAATTTGAAGCAGCGTTTGTGACAGCACCTGCAGAGGTTAACCCCGGTCTCGGACCTATCTACAACAACATATCGTGCATCAATTGTCACGCACGTGATGGGCGTGGACACCCCCCGGGTCCCAACGAGAAACTGGTGTCAATGCTCTTCAGACTCAGCCTTCCAAAAGCAGAGGATTCGGCAGCCGGAATGCCGCCAACACCGGTGCCTGGCTTCGGTACACAACTTAACAACCGCTCAATTGTCAATGCAAACCCGGAAGGAAAGGTCAAGATTGACTATACCGAACAGACGTTGACAACGGTAGATGGCACGCGCGTGCATCTACGCTATCCGAACTATACTTTTACGGATACTTACCAACCCCTGCCAGAAAACATCGAAGTATCGCCACGCGTCGCACCGGTTGTCTTTGGACTCGGTTTGCTGGAAGCGATTCCTGAAGAAACTATCCTCGCTTACGCAGACGAAGCCGATGTAGACGGGGACGGTATTTCTGGTAAACCTAATTATGTCTGGGATGTCGTTAAGCAGCGTTACGCCCTGGGACGTTTCGGGTGGAAAGCAAATCAACCGACGCTTATTCAGCAGGTTGCAGCGGCGTACCACGATGATATGGGACTAACAACGTCTCTATTTTCAATTGAGAACTCCGCAGGACAACCCCAGCTCACTAAACACAGCGCAACACCAGAGGTCAGCGACGATATCTTAGAGGTCGTAACATTCTACGTTCAGACATTGGCAGTGCCAGCGCGACGCAACGTGGATAACCCACAAGTTAAACAGGGCGAAGAACTTTTTGCCAAAGCACAATGCGCGAGTTGTCATGTGCCTACGTTAAGAACCGGTGTTTTAGTGGGTGTTCCCTCGGTCAGCAATCAGACAATCCACCCATATACAGATATGCTGTTACATGACATGGGACCTGAGTTGGCGGACAACCGCCCAGATTTTCACGCCAGCGGTAGGGAATGGCGCACGCCGCCCTTGTGGGGAATTGGCTTGATGAAAAGAGTCAACGGGCATACCAACTTGCTCCACGACGGCAGGGCGCGGGATCTAATGGAAGCCATTCTTTGGCACGGGGGCGAAGCGAAAAGATCTCGGCAAATCGTTGAGCAGATGACAAAATCAGAGCGCAACGCGCTTATTGCCTTTTTGGAGTCTTTATAAAGAGGAATCACGCGGTGCTCCGTTTAAAATCCACTAATACATATATTTCTGCGACAGCAGGAAAAAGGTTGAAATCCCATTCTAAGGTACGGTACACTAATAGAACATACCAAATAATGCAATCATCTATAAAAGGAGAAAACAATGGAAAACGGAAGAAGAGACGCAATCATCAAAGAACTGACTCGCGCTTATTGGATGGAGTTAGAAACAACGCTTAATTATCTGGCGATTTCTGTTGATCTGGACGGTATCCGTGCCGAAGAGATTAAGACATCCTTGGCAGAGGACATCCAGACGGAAATTACACACGCGCAGGAACTTGCCGCCCGCATTAAGGAGATTGACGGACGGGTTCCCGGCTCATTCGCCTTTAAACCGGAACAGGCATCACTCCAACCGCCGGAAGATTCAACCGATGTCGTCGCAACAATTCACGGGGTCATTGAAGCGGAAGACGCTGCAATCGAACAATACAATAAGATTATTCGCCTCTGTGATGGGATAGATTACGTCACGCAAGACCTCTGCATCAAACTCCTCGCCGATGAAGAAAAGCACCGTCGGGAGTTCAGAGGATTCCTCAAGGAATATGAGAAAGAGTAATCTTACCAAAAACAGTCTGAAAACGATAAACAACGGGTAGAAATGCCCGTTGTTTGTTTTTAAGCGGACGGAAAAAATTGGTTGTCTACTCCGTTCGCAGTCTCGGATCCAAGGCATCACGCACAGCATCGCCGAATAGATTCACCGGTAACACCAACCCAAACATGAAGACAAACGCTGCAGCAAGATTCCACCAGACAATCGGATCACGGGCGAGTTCCAAACGCGCCGTGTTAATCATATTCCCCCAACTTCCCATTGTCGGATCAACACCGATTTGGAGATAACTCAGCACCGCTTCCGCCAGCACGAATCTGCTAAACCCTAAGATAGAGGTGATTAGCACGATATGCATAAGGTTCGGAACGAGATGTTTGAGAATAATGAATCCACGGTGCACACCGAAGGCTTCAGCGGCTTGCACGTATTCTAATTCTCGGAGTTTCAAAGTCTCGCCGCGCAAGATACGACACAACCCCGTCCAACCGCTGATTCCCATGATGAGGCAGAGATTGAACAACCCTTGTCCGAAAAGGAGCATGAAGGCAACAATAAGAAGGATAGAGGGGATCGAATCAAGTGTGGCGTAGATATACTGAACGGCATCATCTATCCAGCCACCAAAGTAGCCAGCAATAACACCAAAAAATATGGCGAAAGGCACAAGAAGCAAGGTGGTAAATCCGCCGATGATGAGTCCGGTTCGGATGCCTTTTAAGGCACGATAGAAGACATCGCTACCGACTTTGTCGGTGCCCAAAAGGTGTGTGCGTGGATACGCGAGCGGCGGATACTCGCGAGCTGTTTGTCCATCAGGGGTCTGAACGGTACTTTTGGCATATAGGTGCGTTGCTAAGGGTGCGGAATAGGTTTTCTCGGTCCGCTCTCGAAGCGGCGTGCAAAGTCTATCAAGGAGACTGAGAGACCTCGGTCTGTAAACAACCCGCCTGCTTTCGCTGCGTGTCAGAACACCTTCTTGGTTAAACAGAGGATCCCGCCAGGAGATACTATCCAAGCCCCCGATGAGAAGATATCCCAAAAGAATAAAGAAGCAGACAATGGCAATCCGATTTCCGCGAATTTGCCGAACAGCATTCCGCCAATACTCCTGTCGAGAGGCGTAGCGAAGGAGCCATCCTATAATGACCCCCAAGATAATAATGACGATGTTCTGATACGCATCAGAGTGCCACACCCACCCGAGTCGGTCCCCAATGCCGATGTCTCCAGTATCTATTCCAAATAAAAAAATAGGCATTTCGACTGACAACTATTCCTGATAAACGGCTTGGCGTGTGTGAAATCCGTCTTTAATGACGACTTCATCAAGGTTCATTTTGTCAACTTGGATAGGCGTAAGTAGGATTGATGGCACGTCAATTTTGCCGTTATTAACGGTCTGCGTGGCTTCAGCGATTGTTTCACCCTTTGCGAGTGCAACGGCAGCCTGCGCCGCTTTGGTTGCGATGAGATGAATCGGTTTATAAACCGTCATTGTTTGTGTGCCTTTGACAATCCGCTGACACGCAGCGAGTTCCGCATCCTGTCCAGAAACGAGGACACTCCCCGCCAAGTTTTGTCCTTCAAGTGCTTGGATGACACCACCCGCAGTCCCATCATTAGAAGCGACAACAGCGTCTATCTGATTGTTTGTCTGCGTTAAGACCTGTTCCGCCTTCTTGAGTGCGTCGCGTGGATCCCAATTGACTGCCCAATGTTGACCATCTGCCACTAATCGGATGTCGCCACTATCAATTGCAGCTTGCAAAGCACGCATCTGACCTTTCCGCAGGAGTTGGGCATTATTGTCCGTCGGTGCCCCACCGAGTAGGAAATAGTCACCCTCCGGTTTCTGACGCAGCAGATATTCGGCTTGCAAATACCCGACTTTCTCGTTGTCAAAAGAAATATAAAGATCGGGTGAACTCTCACGAATCAAGCGGTCGTAGGCAATCACCTTGATCCCTTCTGCATGTGCGGCTTGGACAATTTGGGCGGCAGCAACACTGTCCTTGGGAATGACGACGAGGACATCCACACCTTGTGTAATCATGTTCTCTGCCTGTTCATTTTGTCGCCGTTCATCGCCATCAGCAGATTGAACAATAACTTCAGCACCGAGTTTTTCTGCTTCGGCTATGAAGATATCCCTATCCTTTTGCCATCGCTCTACCCGTAAGGAATCCATGGATAAACCGATTTTAATCTTTTTGTCCACCGCATCTGAAGAAGGCGTGCCGGTAGAATCCGCTGTGTCGCTTTTCCTTTGCGTATTCGGAGTATCGCATCCGAATAGTACTACGAGACCCACTGCCAAAAAGCAGAAGAGCAATGTGGCTTTTACACAAATCTTGCTGTAAAAAGTTGAGAGCTGTATCATATAGCACTCCTTTAGAGAATCTATTTCTCTTCTTCAGCCGCATCTGCTTCAGGATCGGATTGTGCAGACGCGTCAGCATCAGCGGTAATTTCGCGAACAACGTCGCCGATTTTGAGATCTTCCGTCATTTCAACGACACGGAATATGGAAATCTTATCATTCAGGATTTCAGAAACCGCCACAACTGCTACCTGTTTTTCGAGGTAGGTGAGGATTTCACCAGTATCAAGGTCGCGCACGGGTTTGCCTCTGGTATAGACAGCAAATTCTTGGTTAATAGCGATATCTCTGTTAGACCCAATACTGATATAAATTTTATCAAGGTTCTCGTTATCTACATATTGGATTTTCCCTTTGATAGGTCCATCGACTATTTTTCCTGCTGCTTTCTCAGCAGTTTCCTGTGCTTTTTTCGGGGTTTCAGTTTTCGACTCCCAAGGCGTAATGAAATTGGGTCCGACGTTATCACGAAGTGCTAACACGACTTTGATGAGCGCTTGATTCGTTACCATACCGAAAAGCGTCCTGTCGTATTCGGCACTCGCAAATTGGATTTGATTCAACTCCGTTGGTTTGACAATCGGCCGCGGATTTGCCCGTTGCGTGTCTGGTGTCTGACCAAATGTGAGGTTCGTGCCTTCTTCCGTCACACTCGCTTCAAGGGAAGCGATCTTTGTACCAGCATACGAATGGTCGCCACTGGTAGAAATGCGAGGTTCAGCGACTACACTGCCGGAAGCATTATAAAATTTCATATTCAGTTCAACCGTGACACGATGGAAAGAACCGCGTAAAATGACAGGCGCCATATAACTGGCACTGGCACTGCCTCGCTGTGCTTCACGTCCACCCTCCCGTAGGGTCCGAGAAGCGTTAGCCCTTAAACGCTCTTGGTTAAACCTTCGGATATCTCCCATTACAAGCACATCTGCCTTTAAACGCTTCGCCAGTTCAGCACGTTGCGCCTGATCCAACTTCCTTAAGATCGGCCGCGAGAGTTCCATAAATCCCATGGCATCTAAGAGTTCATCCTCACTCACCGGTTCATATACGGTCGTTTCAACTAACTTCCGATTAAGCATTTTGGGGAACCCCGCCCCCAAATCCCACCGTTTCTTCGTGCCAAACATACTCCCAATGAAGCCCGGCACACAACCACATCCAGTAGGTGAATCAAACCGACTGTGGTCCTCAAAATAGATTACAGCAATACGTTTTTTCGTCGTCGCGTCACTAACAGCAATAGGACCGATAATGAAGCACAGACTGAATCCGACCAGTAACAGATGCGCACAGAAACGTCTCATTGTTCTTTGTCGCCTCCTTTTTTCTTTGTCCAACTCTTAAAGTTTAACAGTTTCGTAGACATTTATCAAGCAAATTTATGCTTCTCGTAATCACATCAGAAAACTCTTGAAAGATGAGAAAATATCTGGTATTCTTATAGTCATCAGTTATCGGTTAAGAGTCTCTTGCGGCAGTTGCGAATTCTGTAAACACTACAAATATCTCTGGACTGACAACTGATAACTATGTAATATACAAACGCAAAAGGAAATCTTATGTTTACAAAAGGTAGATTTGCATATCATAACGAACTTCATCTATTCATATCTGTCGCGTTGGCTGTGTTGGTCGTTTTTTACGGGTGCAGCGACAAGCAATCGAGTGAAAAAGCCGCAACAAGGGATGCATCTTCGCAAAAGAGGGAATGGATCTCGATTATGGGGGGTGTCATTGGTGGTAGTTTTTCACAATTTGCGGGCGGTGTTAGTCACGTTCTGAGCCACAAAGAGCCACACATAAAAATATCTGTTGAAGCCTCAGCGGGATCCATTGAAAATACGCGGCGCGTAAACGAAGATGCAGAAGGACTCGGTGTCGTTTTTGCCTCTGAAGCGTATCTCGGTTATCATGGAGAAGAAATTTTCGCAGAAGAAGGACCGAAAACCAATATCCGGATGGTGACGCTGCTCTTTATCGCCTATGATCAATTTTCAACACTGGCAAACAGCGATGTACATGAATTTGAGGACATTGTTGGTAAAAAAATCGCATCTGGAGCGAGTGGGTCCGGGACAGCTCAGACGTTAGAACGGTTGTCGAAACTGGCAGGTATCTGGGGCGAGTTCACGCCGATTTACAAAGGTGGCACCGCCGCTGCGGAGGCACTCCAAGATGGACAGGTAGATGGATTCCAGTGGCTTGTCAGCGTCCCGAACAGTGCTGTTATCCAACTGACGACGATTAAATCCATCCGTATGATAGATCTCGACACACCTGCGAAAAAGCACGGTTTCTACGAAAAGTACCCGTTTTATCTCTCTGGTTCTCTGCCGGAGGGTGCTTATGAAGGTAAGGTTGAATCGGTGAAGACGATTCTGATGCCGACAGTCCTCATCTCAAACAAAGCAGTAAGCGAGGAGACAATCTACGCACTTCTGAAGCATATTTACTCATCAGAGGGTCATCAGGCGATGCTCCAAACAAACCAAGCTGCTGCTGACATGACGATCGAGAATGCACCGAAGGCGTTTGTCATTCCGCTTCACCACGGTGCCTATAAATTCTGGAGCGAACAGGGCGTGGAAATCACGGCACACGCGATGCCGGTGGATTAACAAAAAATTGTTGTGTCTCCAAAATTCGCGCATCAAAAATTGATTTTCAAAACAGTCAAAGGAAAAAATTGATTCATCAATCTATCAGAAGAGACGAATAATGAAAAATAAGAAGATTCTTATCATTGGTGGCGGTGTGATTGGACTTGGTATCGGGTGGCAGCTGGCGAAAGCGGGTGCCGCTGTCACCATTCATGAGCGCGGACAAGCCGGGCGCGGTGCCTCTTGGGCAGCCGCCGGTATGCTCGGCCCAATTGCTGAAGCACATATCGACGAACTCGACCTCCTCAAACTTAGCAATCAAAGTTTAGCACGCTACCCGGAATGGGTCGATGAGTTAGAGACAGAAACAGAAATGTCAATCGGTTACCGCGCAGAAGGTACGCTCATTATAGGAATTGAACCTGATGATGCCTATCAACTCCGGCATGCTTATGACTTACAACAAGATTTAGGGTTGAATGTCGAGTGGTTGAGTGGACAAGAAGCACGTGAAATTGAAGGGGCACTCTCACCTTATGTGACTGCAGCTATTCGTTGTGAAACTGATCATCAAGTTGATAACCGACTGATGGCTCAGGCACTCCAGCGTGCCTATCAGGGGCGCGGCGGCGTGTTGCATCAAAATAGTCCTGTTGAAAGAATTGTCATAGAAAACGGAACTGCAACGGGTATTCAAACACAAGACGGTTTTCAAGGCGCAGATGTGTGTATTCTCGCCGCAGGATGTTGGTCTGGGCAGATCAGCGGGTTACCAGATACGAGTATCCCTCCCGTGCGTCCCGTGAAGGGACAGATGTTGGCGTTGCAAATGCGGGAGGACATTATGATCAAAAACGTCATCCGTACCGTCAAGGCGAGGTATCCGATGCCGGTATATTTAGTGCCGAGAACTGATGGTAGACTTATCGTCGGTGCAACAACCGAGGAGATGGGGTTTGACACGGATCTGACCGTTGGCGGTATATATGAACTCCTCCACGGGGCGTGTGAGGCTGTGCCGGATATTTATGAACTGCCACTTATCGAAACGTGGACAGGGTTACGTCCCGGTAGCAGCGACAACGCTCCCATACTCGGTAAAACACCTGTCGAGAATCTAATATACGCAACAGGACACTATCGCAACGGCATCTTACTCACACCCATCACAGCTTATGAGATTTCCAAACTGATTCTGACGGGTGAGACTTCAGAGACAATCGCCCCGTTTCACCTGGACAGATTTTCAAAGGAATAGGGTCTAACGAGCAAATTGTGGAAATTCCGGTGCCTGCGATGCCCACAGATTAAGAAAAAACTGTTCCTGCTTCAAAATTTGCTTTAAAAATGGAGAATATGCTATAATTATTAACAACATTATGGGGTGCTCTTATGTGCTTAAGAGCTGAGAAAACACCCTTTGAACCTGATCTGGATCATACCAGCGTAGGGAAATATGTTAGGCTGTCAGCCATCAGCCATCGGAAACCGCCAGTAGAACGTGTGGCAATTTCAAACGCCTTTATTGCCACAAACGGGGCCCTGAAAACCGAAGACTGAAAGCCGAAAGCCATCAAAACATAGAACCGCTTCCTTTTTCGCAGGGGTATGTTCCCTACACCGAAAATAGAAGACGGTTTTTTTATGTTAAGGAGCAGATACGTATGTTCGGCAGATTTGTAATTCCCGTGGCTATCCTACTCGCAGTATTAGGAATATGGGAAGCTGCCGTGCATCTTTTCGCTATACCGCGTTATATCCTACCAGCACCCTCGAAAATTGTGGTGACGCTCTTTGTGGAGCACGCACAATTGCTGAAACATACGTTCGTGACGCTCCAAGAGATGCTGCTCGGTTTTGTTCTCGCTGTCAGCATTGGCATTCCGTTAGCCATCTTGATGTTTGAGTTTCCAATGCTGGAGAAAGCCTTCTATCCCTATGTCATCGGTTCACAAACCGTCCCAGTGTTTGCTATCGCCCCGCTGTTAGTGCTGTGGTTCGGTTTCGGGATTGCTTCAAAAGTAGCCATGGCAGCACTAATTGTGTTTTTCGCAATCGTTTTGAATACTTTAGACGGCTTGAAGTCCACCGATCCCGATACGGTAAACCTGTTTAGGATTCTACGAGCGACGCGGTGGCAGATACTCTGGAAGGTGCGCATCCCGTCGGCACTGCCGTTCATTTTCTCAGGTGCGAAGATAGGTATCTCCATCTCGACAATCGGCGCGGTTATCGGTGAATGGGTCGGAGCAAAGGCAGGGCTTGGATATCTGATGTTATACGCCAATGGAAGACTCCAAGTTTCACTCGTATTCGCTGCTATTTTCTGTTTAACGCTTTTAGGTTTAAGTCTTTTTGGATTAATGACGCTGCTGGAGCGGTACGCAATGCCGTGGCGGCAGCATAACAAAGCAAACGTCCGATAGGTACATCGGACAATCAACAAGAGAGGAAAATTCTCATGAAGACAGCAATTTGCTTAATCTTTCTTATCGGTTGTGCTATACTTCTAACAGGACAAATGGATAACTACGCAGACAGCCACGAAAAAGGCGAAATAGCGAAGGTGACACTGCTTCTCGACTGGTTCCCTAACGTAGATCACGCCCCGCTTTATGTTGCACAAGAGAACAAAATCTTCGCCAAACACGGGTTGGAAGTTGAACTTCTTTGGGGTGGGGACCCAGACGCACCGCTCAAACTGGTGGCAGCCGGGGAATATCCGTTTGCTGTGAGTTACCAACAGAGCGTCACAATTGCGCGAGCCAGTGAAGAAGTTTTGCCAGTTAAATCCATCGGTCTCCTTGTGGAACATCCGCTCAACACGATTAGTTTCCTGAAAAAGACCGGCATTAAAACGCCTGCAGACTTCAAAGGAAAAAAAATCGGATATACCGTCGCACCCTTGGACGTGCTTCTGTTTAACGCCATCGCTGCGAATGCTGGATTAGCAGAAGATGATTATGAATTGATAAACGTAGGCACGAATATTTTGGCACCTCTCCTCAGCGGTCAAATAGATGCTGTGATTGGACCCTTTCGGAATTACGAGATTAACCTATTGAAACTTGAGGGGGCAGAAGCCGATTATTTCGCACTTGAGAAACACGGTATTCCCGACTATTATGAATTAGTAATTATTACTAACGACACTTATTTGGAAAACCATCCAGAAACGGCTAAAAAGCTAATGATGGCGATTGAGGAAGCAATCGGATTTACAAAGGAAAACCCCGATGATGCACTTCAACTCTTTTTTCAGGCAAACCCTGATGCCACGAAAGCGTTAGAAGAACTGGCATTTCGAGATACACTGGACGTATTCGCAACGACGCAGGTGCAATCTGCGGAAAAGTGGGATGCGTTCGCGAAATTCGCTTATGAAAAAGGGTTAATCTCCAAAACCGTTGAAGCGAAAGATTGCTTCATCAACGTATTGGAAGAATAAAGGTTTTTCGTGCTGAATTAATGGCAAATAAGAAAATTATCATCATTGGTGGCGGTGTGATTGGACTCAGCATTGGATGGCAGCTTGCGAAAGCGGGTGCAGCCGTCACTATCTACGAGCGTGCGCAAGCCGGGCGTGCCGCCTCTTGGGCAGCTGCCGGTATGCTTGCGCCACTCGCTGAGGCACATAGCGAAGAACCAGAACTGCTCAAACTCGGTTCCCAAAGTTTAGCATGCTATGCACAATGGGTTGATGAGTTAGAGGCAGATGCGAAGATGCCCATCGGCTATCGAGTGGAAGGCACCCTTATTGTCGGATTGGAATCCGACGATACGCACCAACTTCGGCATCTTTACACTTCACAACAGGAATTAGGACTGGATGTTGAGTGGTTGAATGGTCGAGCAGCACGTGAAATTGAATCTGCGCTTTCACCCCGCGTGACCGCAGCCATTCGCTGCGCAACCGACCATCAAGTCGATAACAGATTGATGGTCCAAGCACTCCAGCGCGCCTACCAGACCCACGATGGCGTGTTGTACGAAAACAGCACCATCGAAAGAATTGTCATAGAAAATGGAGCTGCAACGGGTGTGCAAACACAAAACGGTTTTCATGAAGCGGAGGTGCTTATTCTCGCAGCGGGATGTTGGTCTGCCCAGATTGAAGGATTACCGGATAGGGTCATCCCGCCGGTGCGTCCTGTGAAAGGGCAGATGTTAGCACTACAAATGGAAGAAGGCATCACGGTCAAAAACGTCATCCGCATTGTCAGGGCGAGGTATCCGACATCCGTATATCTGGTGCCGAGAAGCGATGGCAGGCTTATTGTCGGTGCGACGAGTGAGGAGATGGGGTTTGATACGCGTTTAACGGCTGGTGGTGTGTTTGAACTTCTCCGCGGGGCATGGGAAGCGGTACCGGGGATTTATGAACTCCCACTCCTCGAAACATGGAGCGGCCTACGTCCCGGCAGTAGAGACAATGCCCCTATACTCGGTAAAACGCCTATTGAGAATCTGATATACGCAACTGGACACTACCGAAACGGTATTTTACTCACACCCATTACGGCTTACGAGATTGCCAAACTGATTCTGACGGGTGAGACTTCAGAGACAATCGCCCCGTTTCAGTTAAACCGGTTTTTAAAGTAGTAGGCACACGCTGTGTGTCGTAAACACACTTAAAAAAAATGAAGATACTTGTTAATGGCGAAGAAAAAACGGTTAATCCGAATTTAAATATTCACGACCTACTCATCGCCTTAGAACTGAATCCAACACAGGCGGGTATCGCTGTCGCTGTGAATCGGGAGGTTATTCCAAAAACAAAATGGCAGGCGACAGAGCTCCGCGAGGATAGCGATGTGGAGATTATCCGTGCTGTCCAAGGCGGATAAACACGGCTACAAAGCACACTGATAGGAGAATTGATGCCAAAATATTTGATAAAGACACCTTGAGGCTGCTATACTAATTGAAAACAGATCGGCGACAACTATAGGCAAAACACTATGAACAGCCAAGAGGTACGTTGGATTCAACGCGCAAATAATAGAGAAAACATGCAAGAATTCAAAATCGCAGATCAGACTTATGCATCAAGACTCCTTATCGGAACGGCAGGGTATCCGAACTTTCATATAATGACGGAGTCCATTGCGGCGAGTGGTGCCGAAATTGCGACGGTGTCAATGCGGCGTGTGAAATTTACGGAGACATCGGGTGAAAATCTGTTCGCTCTTCTACGTGAACGGGACATGACGATTCTGCCAAACACCGCTGGCTGTTTCACAGCGAAAGACGCAATTTTGACAGCAAACCTCGCGAGAGAGGCACTTGAGACATCGCTCATCAAACTCGAAGTTATCGGGGATGAGGAGACACTCTTTCCTGATGTAGAGCAGCTCCTCAACGCAGCGGAAACGCTTGTCAAAGACGGTTTCACTGTGCTACCGTATTGTAACGACGATCCGATTACCTGTAAGAAATTAGAAGATCTTGGATGTGCTGCAGTGATGCCGTTAGGGGCACCGATCGGCTCAGGGATGGGGATACGTAACCCGTATAATATCCAGATTATCCGCGATCTTGTGCAGGTGCCACTGATTGTGGACGCGGGGGTTGGGACGGCATCAGATGCAGCAATAGCAATGGAGTTAGGGTGCGACGGCGTTCTGCTCAATACAGCGGTAGCAAAAGCACACCGTCCTGTACTGATGGCGGAGGCGATGAAAAAAGCGGTTGAAGCCGGGAGAGCGGCGTTTCTGGCAGGGCGTATCCCTCGGAAACTCTACGCCACTGCCTCAAGTCCACAAGACGGGATGATTGAATAATCGACTCGCCCAGAGAAAATAGACCTCTATACCCTTGAATCTCATAAACTCTCCAAACTTAATATAGGAGGGATTACTCAATGGTCAATCTCAAATGAACATTATAAAAATGAAAGACAATAGTTGGGCATGCCTGCTCATTCTTACACAACTCACAGGCATCGTATTCTTATTCAATACACAAAGTGCCTTCGCGCAACTTCAGACTGAATTCGGACAGAGTTTATTAGAAGAACCCGAAAGGTCTGAGACTCACCCCGCAGAACTAACAATCAGCTCCCACTTCTCTAATACATTCAACAATCACATCGAATTGGGTTTAAGCGTAGATCCATACACCAGCAGCTTGGCAGGAGAAGATGACCCGCAGCTTGTGGGCATAATCAATCGTTTCGGCGTTGACTTGAACGGAGATTTACCGGTCGCTGATAAACTCAGACTCAGACTGCAATATATCCCCCAAGTTGAAAATTATACCGGTGCAGAGGGAAAACTCGACGAATTCGACGCGTTCAGCGATGTTCTTTTAACTGAACTGAGTTTCCGACCGCTTGAAAGCCTACCGCCACTTGTGGCTTCACATCGTCTGCAACGTTTCGTGCGGACCTCCAATGTCTATAACAATACCGAACGACAACTCGGTCTACGCTTCGGACGCGTCTTAGAATATAACTTAAGATTACACCGATTTGACGATGACGAGTCGCTCAGAGAGGATTTCCTACTCATCGGCTCCAACAGCCAAAACATAACGGGACGTTTGCAATTCGGGTTTCTCGAACAGCTGCTCGGTAAAATTGAATACACGATAGAGAACAGCAGTTACGAAACCAACCTAAACAACCTCATCTTAGGCATCACAGGACTTGAAGATAATGAACGCCGAAACGATTGGCGGCACATCGGTGCCGCGAAACTGATACAGGTAGCAACTGAAGGGCTTATGTTTCAGGAAGAGGTGAATCTATTTCTGAATCGTTCCAGCGTTGACTTTTTTAGCTTCGCCAGTACAGAAGTTGCGGCGAGTTCATTTTATCGACTGGATACCGGACGGTGGGTCCGGCTTCGACTCTCCAGACTCTGGGTGCAGTTTGAAGGTAGACAGATTCTGGATGAAACTGGCGGTATTCCAGAAATCCCCGAAGATCGTCGAGATACACAGATAGCGGCAAATGTCCAGCTGAACTGGCAGCTCAAGCCATATCTAACACTCAACGCCGATTATCAGGTTACCCAAAACCGCACGAACGAAGCGGATCCGCTGCTCGATTTTTTGAATTATACACACACCATTGCGACCTTGACGCTTAAGGGAGAGTATTGAAGTGGTCTGTGGGTATCCGCTATCTCCGATTTCGCGCCCTATTATCGCTTCCCGCTATAAAGCCGCAACCTGCCTTCCGATGCAATCAATGTATAACACGTCTCAATCGCCTCAGCAACGATAGGTGTGTCGGGAGTATCCCACAGCAAGAGATAATCCACGTTGTCAGCATAAGCGCAGAGATCTATCCTTTCTGGTTCCCAGTGGACGGTTTGGACCCACTCTTTCTCGTCTAACGGTCTCTCAAACTCGGCGTTGAAACGCACAGGGAAATAGTCAAACTGTATCTCATAGTTGCCGAGATTGATACACCCGTTGTCAAGACAGTAGTAGTTGGCGGCGTTGACAAAGATGCCTACGCGTTCGGAGCTGCCTCTCGGATCAAAGTGGAGCGGAAGGATGATCTTGTTCTTTCCAACCCGTTGCACAAAAGCGTTAAACTGATGTATCTCGGCGTTGAGATTTTTGAAGACAATGCCAACATAAACAATGTTAACCAACACCAAAAGTCCGACAGCCGCCGTGAACACACGTCTCCACTGAATCTTATCAAATTCACGAAACCATGCGAATATGGTAAGCGCGGCTAAAATAGCGAGCCTGTCATTGACCCAACCGCCGGGACCAATAGAATTTGGTAGGATAAAATAGAGTCCGAGAAGCACAACAGTGAGGCAGAGAAACGCTGTCTGTCCAGCAGATGCTGCTGCTTTTCCTCTCCTATTTTGCCAGATTGTCACAACAACGAGGAACAGTAAGAAGGCGGATACAAGCGCGGAGAGCCAACTTGGAGGTTCAGCGTAAGCGACAAGCATATACATACCGATTAGGTTAGCGAACAGTTCTCCGAACCGGCTGAGTCCAAACTCAAGTGGTGCCCCTGCCAACAGATCAGAAGTAGGGAGGTAGACGAGAAGTAGCGCGGCAGCAGGGAGGAGATAGCAACCTGTAATGAGAATCCGTTTGAAGTCGTGCCTGAAATGAAATAGTGCCAGTAAAGCGATAGAGAATAAGATGAAGGCGTAAGAGATGAGGTGTGCGAAATAGGTAACAACGATGAGCAGATTGAGTAAAACGATACGCGTTCTGTTCATCTGCGCCTTGTGTTTCCACCAATAACCGAGTGCAAGCAGAAAGAGCGGCACACTGACGGCAAAGTTGTAGAAGCCCATGAGAAAAAGGTAATTGTAGATAAAGGTAAAACTTAGGATGACGAGGGTGTGCCGCCCGCGCTGGACAGCATTGAGGAAATAAGAGACAGCAAGCGGAAAGAGGATAACATAGAGACTCAGAAAGATTTTCTCGGCGATGAGCGGTGGAAACACGAACATTAACACCGCCAATGAAAAGTGTGAGAGCCAATTCGGAAAAGGATACCAGTTAATCTCGTAATAATCTCGGAATTGATATTCAGGGTTGTTGTATTCGGTCAAGATTTGGGAATTATAGACGTGACTTACGCCATCTTGTGTCGGAAAATAGGGGAACAGCCAGATCGGTAGCAAGTAAATAAGAATCAAAGCACCCATCAAAATTGACCATTTTGTGTAGAAGCGAGAGAAGAATGTCATCATTTTGCTTTTCCACAAACTCCTTGAAATTTTCAGGACTTCAGTTATAATGGTATCATATTTTCGCATTTTGTAGTTATCATTTTTATCACAGTCAGCGATCAGCAACACGAATCGTTGGAGAAGAATTTTATGACTATAGACCAAGTTAAACGTTTAGTCGAAGAGAAAGGTATTGAGTTTTTCATCTGCTCTTTCGTAGAGATGAGCGGTGCCCCCAAGGCGAAGGTCATCCCAGCAACACATCTTGAGGATATGGCGGCAGAGGGTGCGGGTTTCGGCGGCTTTGCTGCAGGTGAGATAGGGCAATACCCGCACGATCCAGAAATGGCAAGCATCCCCGATTTTAATTCGTTCACAATCGTGCCGTGGCGGAAAAATTTAGCATGGGTCGCGGGGGATATGTATGTCGAAGGACAATCGTGGCACTACTGTCCAAGGACTATTCTGGGACAGCAATTAGAAAAGACACGAGAAATGGGTTACACCTTCAATGTCGGTATCGAGGCGGAATTCATGCTTTTGAAGCAGGACGAAGCAGGGCACTATGCCCCATGGGATAAACTCGATACGCTGGACAAACCGTGTTACGATCTAAGGGCGTTGCATCGCAATCTTGACATGATGACCACCCTCATCAAATATATGCAAGAATTGGAGTGGGAACCCTACGCGAACGACCATGAAGACGGGACGTGTCAGTTCGAGACGAACTGGACGTATGCGGACGCACTCACGACAGCAGATCGACATACTTTCTTTAAGTGGATGGTCAAAACAATCGCTGAAGAACGCGGGTTATTGGCAACGTTTATGCCGAAACCGTTCACGAATCTGACGGGTAATGGCGCACACTTTCACATGAGTCTTTGGGATACTGATAATCAGACGAATCTGTTTCTTGACGAGAACGATAAAAACGGCTTGTCCGAGATCGCTTACTATTTCACGGGGGGTATCCTCAAACACGCGAAGGCGATAACAGCGGTCACGAATCCACTTGTGAATAGCTATAAACGCTTGGTTCGGAGACCCCCGCGTTCGGGTTCATCATGGGCACCGGTTTATGTTACCTACGGTGCAAACAATCGGACGCAAATGATTCGGATCCCAACACCGGGACGTATTGAAAACCGATTAAGTGATGGGGCAGCGAATCCTTACCTCGCAGCGACGGTGATGCTCGCCGCGGGTCTCGACGGCATCGAAAACCAGGTTGATCCGGGTGTACAAAACGAGGACAATCTTTATGAGGTGCCAGAAGATGAACTGGAAAATCGAGGCATCGGCTCTCTACCAGCAACTCTCAGTCATGCTGTAGACGCTCTTGAAGAAGACGAAATTATTAAAAACGCACTCGGAAATGAGTACGCTGACTACTATATCCAAGTCAAACGTGAGGAATGGCGGAATTATCACTTGAGTGTTAGTCAGTGGGAAACCGATAACTATTTGGAGGTTTATTAGCGAGCTTTTTACATCTATGAAAAATTTATTTATACCTTTAGGATTAATATTTGCCTGCCTGTTCTCTGTTTATATACTGAGTTGCGGTCCGCGTGAAGACGACGCGGAAACGACACCAATAGAACCCATCATTACAGAATCATCTGTATCAACTGAACCATCTGAACCATCCGCTGAACCCGAACCTGCAATTATTCCTGAACCGATCATTCCAGATGGAATGGTGCTCATTCCAGAAGGCGAGTTTCAGATGGGGAGCAACGACGGCGATAACGACGAACAACCGGTGCATACGGTTCATCTCAACGCGTTTTACATAGACGCAAACGAGGTAACGAATGCTGAGTTCAAGGATTTCGTGCTTGCGAACCCGGCGTGGCAAAAAGATCTTATTGACGGCAGATTCGCCGATGGTAATTATCTGAACGACTGGAATGGAAACAACCATCCGCTTGGAGAAAGCGATCATCCTGTGCGTTATGTGAGTTGGTACGCTGCGGTGGCTTACGCAGTTTGGGTAGACAAACGTTTACCGACTGAAGCGGAATGGGAAAAAGCATCGCGTGGGGGATTAAAAAGGAAGCAGTATCCGTGGGGGAATGGCATTAATTTCAACAGGGCAAACTACGGCAAAAATCTCGGTCAGACAACCCCTATTGGTGAGTATCCGTCCAATGACTACGGTGTATTCGACATCGCTGGAAACGTCTGGGAATGGTGTCTCGACGGCTATGAGGTCGATTTCTATGCTAATTCCCCACGTCGGAATCCGACCGCAGGGGCGAATAACGTTGAGGAGATTGTTAACGATTTCGAGAACATTATAGATTTTAGGGTTCTACGGGGTGGTGGATGGAACAGCGAACCTGAATGGTTGCGTGCCTCAAACCGTCACGGCACGAGTCCAACGTATGCCGGTATCGGTGCGTTGGGATTCCGTTGTGCAAAGTCCATATCGCCTTAAGACGCAACCCATGGAGTGTAGCGCAAACTTTTAGTTTGCGCCCTCTCTCTCATTTCCTTCTATCTTCCCAATCCTCATAGAGCCCTACTTCCGTATCAACATCTTCCGCGTCGCACTGAAATCGCCTGCAGTCAACGTATAGAAATACAAACCACTCGCCACAGGTTCACCGAATTCGTTGCGACCGTTCCAATACACCGCACGGCTTCTGCTTTGATAGATACCCGCAGGTTGATACCCTAAATCAAGCCTCCGAACCAACATGCCATTTACAGAATAGATGGACACTGTCACATCCGATGTTCTTGACAACTGATAGGGAATCCACGTCTCGGGGTTAAATGGATTCGGATAGTTCGGCAGCAGAGTCATCCCCGTTGGAATCACAACATTGAGGGTTGGTGCTGCCAACCCCTGCTTACCAATCAGCCGAGTTCCATTAAAAAACTCCACACTCCACCCTTCACACGGGTTTTCGTCACACGCAACTTTATTGGAGGCATTCCAACGGATCTTCCACCAAGTATAGCCATTCGCTGTCCTTGGCCCATCGGTTATCCTGCCTGTGGCACCGTCCCAGACACCTCCTATTTGGTCAAAAGCTGTGCCAGCACCGCTTCTTACCCGAAGACCGTTAAAACCACCACCAACGGTATTTTGGGCGAAAACGGAATCCCTGATACGCAACCCCGGGGTTTCAACCGTAACCCTGACAGCAGTTGAGCAGTTATTATTCGTATTGCTCTCATCTCGCACACTGTCCACACACGCGCCGAAATAGTAGGTCCCCGGCGTATTCGGTGCCGTGATATTATCCCATTCGTTACTCGTCTCATCGGCATCCAATGAACTCACAGAATCCGTATCAACTTCTGTATCTGAAGTTGAAATGCTCGCGTCCGAGGAACGGTAGTAACGTAACCTCGTTGAACGCGATTCCCCACTCCCTCGGTTTCGGACAGTCGCAGATAATCGAAAACGCTCGCCCGGCTCAACTGTACTTTCACTCGCTGAAATCGATTCAACCACTAAATCAGGTGTCAATACTTCAACGGTAATTCTGATAGCATTAGAGCAATTGTTGCTTGTATTGCTCTCATCATTGACACTGTCTATACAAACGCCATAATAGTAAGTACCGGCTGAATTGGGTACGCTGAGGTTTTCCCATTCCTCGTCGCTCTCATTTGGATCTAAGGATATGACAGAGTCGGTATCCACTTGGGTATCGCTCCTTGAGATAGATGAATCAGTTGAGCGATAGTAACGTAACGTCGCGCGATTTGCTTCAGCCGCACCTTGATTACGGACAGTAGCATAGAGCCTGAAACGTTCACCGGGGGCTAATCTGCTCTCACTCACCCGAACGGATTGAATCACTAAGTCCGGCAAATTAGAAGGCTGAATATCGCGATTGATAACAGGAACTCCGACTTCAGTAGCGACATTATTAAAAATATTCGTATCGTCGGCGATGCCAGATAGCCACGCACCGTAATAATAGGGTCGCGGCGTTGATGGAGCGTTTAATCTGAATGACTTTGTAGTGCTTGTCCCTGACGCAAGCGGATCCAGCTGTACCGTTCCTTCCCTATGTATCTTATCTTCCGAAGTTCGCCCTTGAATGAGCGAATAATAATAGGAAAGAGCGAAAACTCCAGAAGCAGCAGGACCGTTGTTATGGATAGTGATAGATAATGTAAAGGATTCACTTGGTGTCAGGGTGCTTTTACTCACTGTAACAGATTGGATGGCAAGGTCAAAAGACGTTGGATCCTGCACAGGAGGCGTAGAAGTGACAGTCACAGAAATACTTTGTGAGGCAGTTGATACCCCATCGCTCGCTGCTATGTGAATCATTGTGTTCCCAGCACGCTGAGGGGTAATTGTTACATCAGCTCCCGACACGCGCACAGTTGCCACATTCGTGTTATCCGAGCGGGCAGTGTAGGTCAGTCTATCGCCATCTGAGTCACGGAAATAACTGGACACGTCCACCCGCCGAGCATTACTATTCGCTATCAACGTTAGCGGCGTAAGTGTTCCAATTGCCGCCGGGGATTGGTTCGTAGGCTGTGTGGGTTGTGTGGGCTGCGTCGTTTGTCCGGATTGTACTTCCACCGTAAAACGTTGGGTCGCCGTCAAACGTCCATCACTCGCCGTTACGGACACCGTCGTATTCCCGACACGCAACGGGGTAATCGTTACTATGCCCCCTGATGCATTCGCTGTTGCAATATTCGTGTTATTAGAAGATGCCCTATAAGTCAACCTATCACCGTCCGGGTCTCGGAAATAGATAGAAACATCGACCTGTCGAGAGGCACCTGCCACGAGGCTCTGCGTTGGAATTCTACCGACTGCCACAGGTACCCGATTCGTCGGAGTGCCAACGGTGATAGCGAGCTCTACAGAACAATTATTGTCCAGATTGCTTTCATCACTACGAAGCGGACTTTCGACACACGCATCGTAATAGTACGTCCCTACCCTATCCGGTGCCCGCAGGCTGATGCTCTGCTCACTCACCTCAGACGGTGACAAACGTCCTATGCGATCTGTCCCTATTTTCCCGCCATTGGGATCGTGGTAATTCAACGCTGTAGGCAGAGAGGTTGCTGTCCCTTGGTTACGGACGGTGACAAACAGTGTAAAGTTTTCCCCTGGCCCCACGACATTACTGCTTGCTAAAATGGATTCAACCACTAAATCCGGTAAAGCCGGTGCTTGCACAGTGATAGCAATGGCTTGGGAACAGTTATTGGCTGTCTCGCTTTCGTTCTGAACACCGTCAACACATACGCCGTAGTAGTAGGTACCCGGCACATCTGGTGCTATGATTCTGAAGTTCTTGTTCCTGGTTCCACCGGAACTGATAGCCCCCATGTCGGCTATCTCTATTTGTGTGTCGTCTGTCGAAATATTAGCATCAGCAGATTGGTAGCAACGTACCTTTGTGGCAGCGGACCGCCCTGTTCCTGCGTTTCTGATTGTAGTAGAAAGCGTAAAACCTTCACCGGGGGTTAAGATGAGTTTACTGACAGAAATCGATTGAACAACTAAGTCTGGTTCCGGAGATCTACCAGTCACAGTGACAAAGATTAGACGTGTAACATACTTCTTTCCATCGCTCGCTGTTACCTTTACCGTCGTGCTGCCTACAGCATCCTGAGAATGAATAATAAGACTCGTGTCAACCACCTGTGGTAACACTATATTTGTATTATCAGAACGCGCAGTGTAAGTAAGTTCGTCCTTGTCTGGATCCTGAAAGTAGTTTGATAAGTCTAAGCGCACGGCAGAACCACCCGATGTTAGGGTTTGCCCGGAATTGCGCCCACTTCCACAGGAGCCCTATTAGGCTCTGGTACAGTCACATCCCACGTCACCGAGTCAATTTCGCCAGTCCCGTCTATGACAACTGCTCTCACTTCATACGTGCCGGGAAAGAACCAAGAGTAACTCACTTCATGTTTGTATTGGTAGGGCCAATTAGGTCCAAAGTTTCTGATGCGTTGTCCATAAAGCTGAGAATTATTATCCTCGCTAAATACAATACTGCTAATCTTATAATTAATGCTTCCATCTGGATCTGTTGCCTGAACTCGAAATTTCTTTTTTGCCCCTTTTTGAACAGTAACTGACTGTGTAGATGGAGAAAGCAGTTTTATCTCCGGAGCTTGGTTGGGAGGGCCAACTTGTATTGACCATGTAACCGTTTCCACACCTCCCGCCTTAGACCCAACCGCGGCAGTTACTGTATAAAGCCCAGAAATGTTCCAGACATATCTTACCGAAGCAGAGGGAGTAACAAATGGAACGAAATAGTCTTTGTATTTTGTAGGTTGATCGATAGACGAAAATTCAATATATTCAATATCAGAATCGCTGCTCGCTTCAATCTTAAATACCAGAGGGTCCCCTACATCAATTTGGAGCTGCCTACGAAGTGGAACAAACTTTTTTATCTCTGGTTGATCTGATCGAACATATACATTCCATACCTCTGTATATTCACGGTCAATAGTACTGACGGTTGCAACCACTTGATAAGGAGAAAAATTTAATTCATTCCATTTGTAAGTGATTGAGTGCTCAAGTTTACCACATATAGGCCAATTACATGAATCTTTGTCCCTTTTGGTCTGTCCATCTGCAGAAAATTCAATGGATTTAATAAAATTCCCGAGGTTAGTTTGTGCGCGAATCTTAAATTTCTGACTTTCACCAGGTCTCAAATAAACATCAGAAGAATTAGGTTCTTTATGTATCGTTGGTCCCCATTGGGCATCTGAAACAGCAATAATTAAATCCGACAAAAGACAAAAAACAAAAAGAACACATAGAATCCCAATAATCTTTTTGATGTTAACCTTCCAATCTCTTAACAAAACAAAATAGCGAACCATAACACTCTATCCCTTTCAAACATTGTATTTAACTGAGAGCAGTACATAATCTCATTCGTAGTAGCGCAATTTTGCGGCGTACTCGTCCAAATGCGACGTGCATTATTACGCTCTTGTGCGTTGGTTGCAACAGGCGATGAATCGCCTCACTACGAACTATCAAGTCTACAATTTAATGGCAGTGATAAAAGTGATGCTGATTTCGGTTTCATTACCGGCAGCGTCCCGAACTTTGCCTCTGATAACATAAGTAGTCTCGTTGCCAATCTCTCTGCCTCTGACAAGTTCAAGTCTCCCTCGGTTGCCTTTAACGCTGCCCAACCAACCGACATCATGGCCGGCTTCAGTCTGCAGCGCGATGTTACCAGTGACATCTTCACTGAAGGTAACTTCAATCACAGCATCATTATTGATCTTCTGGGGATCGACATCTTTGTCACCATTTTTGACGGTTCCATCAATGACGAACGGAGCTAAGATATCCGGAGCAATGACAATATAAGATAACGTCTGCGTGCCATCAGCCCACGTAATCGTGAGATTCAGAGGACCGGGCGCGAAGGGTCCTCTGATCGTAACCGTTCTACCAGCAACAGTGGCGGTCCCCGCGCTCACCGTTACATCACGGGGGCTACTGTCAAAAATAGTAACAATAGTTGCATTGGGAGCGATTCCACTCCCCGATGGGGGGCGCGCTGATATGAACCATGCAGTAGGTAACAATTCTTTTACTTCCACCAGAATATGTGAAGGATCTCCTACATTATAGATTGGAAAGTCAAAATCTTTCGGAATTCTGTGACCACCGAGCGACTCATCAGGTAAATCTCTTTGAAGTAACTCAAGATCAACCACAAGACCTTTGCCGACAACAGAAACTACGGGTAACGACTCAATCCTGATCTCTCGGCTAAAATGAAACGTATTGTTAAGCGTTTCGGAGTTGTTCTTAGACTTAGGGATGATTACCCAATCCCTACCATTTATCCACACCGCTAAATCAGTTTTAGGGGAAGGGTCCGCCTTAAGCCGCCACCAGACCTTTTCTCCTTCTTCCAATTTTTCGGTTTTGATCTTCTCGATCGTGATGGTTGGAATTTGGTCCTCATTATCCAGTTCAGAATCGGTGACACTACCATCATTACCTCTAAAATCATCACCGCCGCATCCCAAAAAACAGCCCAGAATTAACATGAGTGCCAAAGTTTTCCAATATAACCACTTTTTCATCTTTTTCTCTCCAATTTAGGCTACAACCAAATTATGTAACCCAAGTTGCCAGTTTGTAGCATAACCTGTTAGGTTGTGCATTTGAGGACGCAAACTGAATGAAGATTAATTTATTAATTCGGTAATTTTCAAACGTGCGATAAATCGCACTACTACGAACCGGTCCGTTTGTAGTAGGGCAATTCATTGCCCGTTAATTAACGAAATATTTTCTTAAACTTCATACAGTTGCGCTACAAAATACTTGGATTATCGACAGTTTTGAGTAAAAAACGACGTATGCATGTCTAAAACCGTGTAAGTAGCAACTTGGATTTACGTAGTGCAATTACGTTTTTATGGACCCTACTTCCGAATCAGGAGTTTTCGCGTGGCAGTAAAATCCCTGGCTTTAAGCGTATAAAAATAGACACCACTTGCCACGGGTTCACCGAATGCATTTCTACCATCCCAATACGCCGCACGGCTTTTGCTCTGATACATACCTACAGGTTGATGCCCTAATGCCAACGTGCGTACCACTGTGCCATCTACCGCATAGATAGTTACCGTCACGTCTGCGGGTGCTGCCAACTGATACGGTATTCACGTTTCTGGGTTGAAGGGATTCGGGTAGTTCGGCAAGAGTGTTGTCTCTTTCGGAGTCAATGCTGCTAAGAGTTGCTCTAAGTAGAGAATACCGCGTTGAGAGATTGCATCTGTCAAGTTTAAATGTCGTGCTTCAGACAGCCACTGTTGTACTTGCTCTCTTGTCAGAGCACCCTCCAAGTCAAGACTCCATGCTGATGGTGCAGCTGTTTCACCTCCGAGCGCGCCAGCAACTTTAACCAAGTCTACAACATTGACAACACCATCCTCATTGATATCTGCGGCATCACTACTGACCTGTTGTCCGAACTTTGAGGCAACCAGCACTAAATCCAAGATGTTCACAACGCCATCTCTATTCACATCTCCAAAAATGGGGACAATTACCTTTGCACTTTCAAAAGTAGGGACATAATTAAGTCCATTTGTCGCAACAAGGTAGCCCGAGAGACTGACAGTTGATGCTTTTACAGCCACCACCTCAAATATGAGAGTTCCGAGTATACCATCGCCGTTCCCCACACCGTTTGCAAAATAGTTACCCCGCAATCTTGAAATATATCCAAGTGCTGACGGATCAAAGTCAATCGTGAACTCAAAGTCTTTTACATTTTGTCCCCCGGTAATTTCAATGTCAAAGGCCAGTCGTTCACCGATAGCTGGAGACAGTATTGAGGAAGGTGTAAGGTTTACGACCGCGGAGGAAGGCAATAGGGAAGGTTCTTCAACCTTCACCCCATAAACGAAGTGGGGCAAGTGCTCACCCGTGCTGTCGGTGATAATTACATTAGATAAATTAATGACGGAGTGTTTGACATCAACCACCTCAAACGTTACCGTCGCAAGCGTACCATCTCCGTTGCTGACCCCGGTGAGCGAGGTTGATCCAAGCGTTACTCTGTTCTCGCCTATAACGGGTGGCACGAAAAACGCTCCAAGCGGCAGGTAATCGCCGTTGCTGCTCTCAATATAGCGGAGGGCGGTCGCATCAAATTCCAAACTCATCTGATATCCACCTACATTTTCCCCCGCAAGGATACTGACCCTAATAGTAAATTGTCCACCAATAGCCGGAGACACCACCGGATCAGGCGCAATGTTGACATGGGTAGAAGGCATTCTCCATAATCTGATAGTTTCATCTCCGCTCCCACTTGCGAGCATCTTTCCATCAGGACTAAACGCTACGCTCGAGACCCAGTCCGTATGTTCGGTGAGTGTGTGTATGAGTTCGCCTGTGACGACATCCCATAATCTGATAATTCCAATTCCATCGCCGCTCCGACTTCCGCGCCCACTTGCGAGTATCTTTCCATCAGGACTAAACGCTACACTATAGAGCGAACTATACTCTCTGAGTGTGTTTATGGGTTTGCCTGTGGCGATATCCCATAGTTTGATTGTATCATCCTGACTTCCACTTGCGAGTATCTTCCCATCAGGACTAAACGCTACGCTATAGACCTGATACTTATGCCCTATAAGTCTGCGTATGAGGCTGCCTGTGACGGCATTCCATAATTTGATAGTTCTATCTCCGCCACTTGCGAGCATCTTTCCATCAGGACTAAACGCTACGCTGAAAACAGCATCCCTATGCCCTTCAAGACTCGTATAGGGAACATGTTGGGCAAAGGTGTTTAATGAAAATATGATCAGAAGAACAAATAACGTTGTAATTGTTTTCATGGTAAAAATCTCCTTTTTTAGGACTACGGTTTGAATGAATCTTGGCAGGCATAAAAAAAACGCACCTATCTTTTGAACGATATCCTGAAATTCGTATTGAAACGATAAGTTGTAAAGAGACCCACATGGTTTTCTCACTTGATAATAGAGCGCGTCTGAAAGCGAATACGTTTGTCAGCACTACCACTGACAAGGGTTTGTCCATCCGGACTAAAGGCAACACCATAAATTGCCTTCCGATGCCTTGTGAGTGTCTCTATGTGTCTCCCAATGGTAGTATCCCATAGGATAATTGCCTTGTCAGCACTTCCACTGGCGAGGACTTGTCCATCTGGACTGAACGCCACGCTATAGACAACCTTCTCGTGTCCGGTGAGTATGTGTATATATTTCCATGTGGTAGTGTCCCATAGGATAATTGTCTTATCCCAACTGCCACTGGCGAGGATTTGACCATCGGGACTGAACGCTATGCTATAGACGGCTCTCTTGTGTCCAGTGAGCGTCTGCTTGTATTGCCCTGTTGTTGCATCCCAGAGGATGATTGTGTTGTCTGCGCTGCCACTGGCGAGGATTTGACCATCGGGACTGAAAGCCACACTATAGACGGTATCCGTATGACCAGCAAGGGGGTCTGTGGGTCCTACGAAAGGTCCCGTAGGTCTGGCGAGAGTTTTTATGTGTTCTCCGGTGGTTGTGTCCCATAGGAGAACCGTGCTGTCTTCACTGCTGCTTGCAAGGGTTCGTCCATCGGGACTGAAAGCCACGCTATAGACGGTATCCGTATGTCCGACGAGGGTACCTGTGGGTTCGACGAAGGGACCCGTGGGGCTGGCGAGAGTTCTCGTGTGTTCTCCGGTGGTTGTGTCCCATAGGATAATTGTGTTGTCTTCGCTGCCACTGGCAAGGGTTTTTCCATCGGGACTGAACGCTACACTATGGACAGTATACCTATGCCCGACAAGCGTCTTCAGATGTTTTGTATTCGATACGTTACCATCCGACGACATCAATTGGGAAGTAACCCTCGCAGCTTTCCACGGATTGATTGTTTTGTCCACACTGACACTGTTAGAAATTTTTAATCCCGTTTGCTTTTCCGCTGTAGCACTCCACAGACCGATTGTCTTGTCCGCACTTCCACTTGCGAGAATTTGCCCATCCGGACTGAACGCTACGCTGTAGACGGCATATCTATGCTCAACGTAGCGGGTGTGGATGTTTTCTTGCGCCACAAGCGTGTTCGGTAAATAGGGTGCTAAGGTCAGAAACAGCGTTAAAGAAACGGAAAGTAGCGTTTTTTTCATTATGGAAATTACCTTATCTTATGAGGGACGAAACAAGATTCGTATCGAAACGATAAGTCGCCGAAATTCCCACACGAAAGAGGTCTTCTGCGTACTTCTGTCCATCGTCATTGACGATACGTTCCCACCTACCGAAGACTCCTGAAAGGTTCCAAGAGAAGTCTTCGTCCTCGCCAAGAGAACCAATACCAGCAGTGATTCCGGTAACACCCACAGGATCCGTGTTGTTTTCATCCACAAACGGAATCAGGTCGCGAAAGGCACCAATACGAACCGGAAAGTCGAGTCCTAAATACTCTGCACCAATAGCAACGTTAAAACCGTCGTCAATAATGGGACGTTCACTAACATCATCCCCTCTCCACTCAAGGTCAGAAAATGGACGGGATTGTATTTCTGCAGCGACAATGAATTCAGGATTCACCTCGTATTCTACCCCGATTCCCCACATAGCGGGCATCGTTAACTCAAGATAATCTTGATTTCTCTCTGTGTCAAGGTCGCCATCCTCGGTAATTTTCACGATCGTTTCTCCCAATTCCCATTCAAATTCTGGGCGGTACATCAGACCCACAGAGAGTTCAGGGGTTAGTTCAGCAAGAGCTCCAAGCCTTAGGAACAGTGCTGACTGTTCTCTCTCCACATCTATTTTCCAGTGTCTATCTGAACTTCTACCTTCACTTGTACCGATAATTGCCCCCAGGGTCCGGTTGAACGTTGCACCAAAGAAATATTTGTCTTGGAAATTAAGGGCAACCCCTGGGGTGAGTGTGCTCAAACTCCCGCGACTTCTGCCGGTGCTATTTGATGTAACGCGAACGTCCACGAACCTACCCTTTGATTCTGACCAATCTTCCACTGACCAGGCCGCCTCCTCTTCCACTTTCACTCCTTCATTCCGCTGATATCCAACACCAAACACAAGTTTCAGTTGTGTATCAGGTAACCGATAGGGTACTGCCAATGCAAGATAGGAGCGACTGGGGAAGGTTGGATACTTTGCCTCATAAGAATCATAGCGGTCCAATTCGCTTAGTGCTTCAGCCGTGATTGTCCCGTACAGAAGTTTTCCACCCACTTGTATCTGTGGCTCGGAGAACGTCGCGAGGATCGATGAATTAGAAAAGATAGCACCACTTTCTCTTGCGGTAGTGATTGCTGTTTTACCCATGGCGATGCTGCGATTGTCATACACTGTTTCAATGATTTCGGCATTCGGTGCTAGTATTCCAAAACCACTTTGTATTCCAAAATCATCTTGCGCCATTCCACTGCTAATAAAGACCAATAAAACGATACACAAAAACCCGTATTTAAGTAATTTCATAATTGAATTGTTAGTTCCTTTCTAATTTCTTTTTCAAAGCACCTGAAGTGATTGCTGGCAACAAACCACCAATTACTTCAGTAGCACCGCCATACATCACGCCACCTAACTGATTCCCGCCTGATTCACGGGATGCGACAATTATCTTGTTATACTTAGCAACTTGATCAGAACTATACGAAGGTGTTTTCGCAACACTGATATTTCCAGGATCAGCTTCTCTATGCTGTTCAAGTGCTACTTGAGCTACACCGCAACCGACCAACATTATTAAAATGTTAACTGGCACGAGGCGTATAATTAGGGAAAACGTTCTTGTGATTTTCACAATATCCTCCTATTTTTAAAGAGTGTTAAGTATTATTGGACACAAGGACTGTGTCCTGTTTATTTCGGAATAACGAATGCAAAACGACCTCTGTGGTCACGATCCTCATCGGATGCATTAAACAGTCTGTCAGGGCGTTTCGCATTTTCGACTTCAACGGTACCATTTGCAATCAGCCATAGACCGATACCGATTTCAGGGTGTGGGAATTGATCACCCCGCACGACACTGAAAATCTTCGGAAAGCCATCGCGAGTCAGAACAAACGGTTCACTCGCGACGAAAAACTTCCCCAGCCTCCCTTCGGTTGCCCAGTGTGGCTGGTCGAGAAATGACAGACGCAGCTGCGCGGCAGTCTCAACCGGGCACGTTTCGAGTCCCATCTGTTTTGCGCGATCATAAATGGTATCAAGGGTGGCGAACTCGCCCGCAGCAAATCCCATCTCCAGCATAGAAACAACAACGATATCAACCGTTGTTTCCACTGCCACCACCGGAAAATCCGGATTTTCAAGGGCTTGCGCCGACCATGCGCTGATCTGGCATTTTGCTTCGAGCAGTGTATTTAAAAGATCCCTACCACTCCTATGGGTTCCGAGTGTTATGGTAAAATCAGCAGTGAAACTCTTTTCATCGCGCAAAATAAATCCTATAAAGTTTTTGAAATATGGAAGGTATTGGCTGCTGCTACTGAAAATCAATAGGGTTGCTACAACCAAAGCAGTTCCAATAGCGACCCGCGGCAAGAACGGTTCCATTTTCGGAGAAGGTGTCGGTGTCATGTCAACAATTTTTCGCATGATGTTCTGCTTTATACTTGCTGATATCTGCACACCACCGAGAACTTCTTGGATCAAGAGCTCCTCTTCTTCTTGTAACCGTTTTCGGGCGCGACTCAGTCGAGTCCATATTGTCTGCGGCGACACCCCCAAGAATTCGCCAATCTCCTTCGCTGTCATTTCGCCGAGATAATGAAGCACCACCGCTGTACGCTCACCCTCCGGCAACTTGTCCAAAAGTTTTTTGACGATTTGAAAACGGTGTTCAGTTGCTTCTGCTTCGCGTTGTTCCCATACATAACGCTCATAATCAGATTTCACCACTTCTTCCATAGGTGTGTCCTCCAATGACTGCAACTGCTGCGCAGGTTTTTGTTCGCGCAGCCAATTCAGACAAACCCGATTCGCAATGACATACAACCATCCAGAAAACTGGCTCGGATTTTTCAACGTTGAAAGGTTTTGATAGGCGCGGAGGAAGGTCTCTTGCGTAAGATCTTCTGCATAGTGGAAATCATCGATTTTCTGCCACACGAGGGCGTGAACACCTTTTTGGTATTTTTTAACTAAAATGCTGAATGCTGAGTCGTCGCCTGATAAAACGGCATGAACCAATTGCGCATCGTCTTCTCTCGCCACTGAGTTCCCTCCTTAGGCACAGATTCGGCTGCATTGACATCCACAGAAACATCTAATTAAGCACTGCGTCTCGGGCTTTGTGCAATGCAATCTACACAATTATGTTATTATAGAATTGTAAAGACACATTCTGCCCTAATTGTTAAAGACACATTTTTTTGCCAAAACCTTACATCAGGTGAAAAAAAATATTTTGTCAGGCAATGATTTACGACTGTAGAAGGATCTCGGATTATGCCCACCCTCAGCCATTGAGGTTATAATAGGTCTATTTTTCTTTTTTTTTCAAATTAAATACAATTATCCTATACAAACCATAAAATCATACGATATTTTCTGGGAAAACGTAAAGGGGCATTTCGTTCACGCGCACCTTGACACACAGCACTCCGCGTGATACAATAAACGCATAAAAAAACCTAACAGCGAGGGGCATACTATGCGAACCTTCGGCACACACGGACCCGTCAATCCTAAAGAGAACTATATCGTCACACGCTCCAAGGAAACCGAGGATTTTATTCAACGCATTAAAAACGGAAAATACATCGTCATCTTCGCACCTCGACAGACAGGAAAAACAACCTTCTTTCAACAAGCAGTGGACAGACTCACCAAAAAAGAAGACCTCTATTTCCCTATCCAACTGAATGTTGAAACATACGCGACACTCACCGGCTCCGATTTTTATTCGGGATTCTCCGAAGATGTTCACGAGGCAATCAATAACGTCTTTGAGCAGCGCGGGAGCACGTCCCCTGCAGCCCTCATGCAATTTTTAGAAAATGCGAAACTCACCAACCCCGTCACAACCCGAAGGTTTTTTACACAACTCGGAAAGGTGTTAGCACCGCATCGCGTCGTTCTTATCATCGACGAGTTTGATGGGATTCCGCAGGATGCAGTCCAAGGCTTTCTGCACGCCCTCCGCCATATCTACATTGCTGGGAAGCCCCGATGTCCGCACAGCGTCGGTATCGCGGGGGTTAAGAACATCAGACAGCTCAACTATGATGCCTCTATCTCGCCTTTCAACATACAAGACGAATTCGTACTGCCCAATTTCACGCTGGCACAGGTGCGCGAACTTCTCATGCAGTATATCGATGAGGTGGGCCAAACTTTCGCCCCTGAAGTCGTTGAAACCCTACACAAACAGACGGCAGGACAGCCGTTCCTCGTCAATCGCCTGACCCAAATTCTGACCGAAGAACTGGGCGTCCCCAAAACGGAAATGCTGACAATGACGCACTTCGCAAAAGCACATACACGCCTGCTAAGGGAAGGGAACACCAACATCGATCATCTGCGAACCAATGTCCGCAGGGACCGGCACTTTGAAACCCTCCTCCTGAAAATCGCTTCTTACGATAGAGGCGTGCCATTCAATCCCGACGACACCCTCATAGAGGAACTCGTCACTTACGGCGTTATCGCAGCAGGTACTGATGGAATGTGTGAGATCGTTAACCCGATTTATCAACACCGCATTCTTCAGATATTCAAGCCGACAGTGAACGGACTTGAAGCGGAATACTTCTCTGAAGACACAAGGGCAGACTTCAGCGATTATCTCTCATCTACAGGTCAACTTGAGATAGAGGCACTCCTCAATAACTTTCAGGCGTTCATTGCACGCGCAGGATTCCGTATTTTGCAAGTCCCAGAGACACCCCAAGAATACGTTGGACAACACCTGCTTTACGCCTACTTGGATCACTTCGTCCGGGTCGTGGGTGCCAACATGTTTCTTGAAGTACAAACCGGTCGGGGCAGGATGGACCTCATCATCTTACACAAGCAGCAAAAATATATCGTTGAAACAAAGATTTGGGAAGGCGATAGGTCTTATCAAGCAGGGAAGCAGCAACTCGCAGCGTACCTTACATTGGAAAACGCAACGGAAGGCTATTACGTCGTCTTCGATCACCGTCAAAAACCCGAACCGTGCATAGAAACAGAGATGATCGATGGCGTGAAAATTCGGAGCTATGTTATTCCTGTTATACAAAAAGCCCCTTCAAACAGATAGGGGTGGCGGTCTACTTTCGTATCAACATCTTCCGCGTCGCCCTATTACAGAACTATAATCCTGAAAATCCTTGAATCCTGAAAATCCTGATTCTGAGAATAAAAAAATAGGCGCGATTCGGAAACCGCGCCTACCGAGAAGTGAAACTGACTACTAATCACTAATTACGAACTGCTCATTGCTAATCGCCAACCGCTACTCCCCCTACCTCACACACCGAAAACCGACATCGTCACTCGTGAAAATCGGAATGTCCGCACCCCGGAACGAGACCCGCGCATCCAGCGCGTGCGAACTCCAAGACCCACCCCGCAATACCCGGGAGTTTTCAATATTATCATACACATCTGAACACCACTCCCACACATTCCCTGCCATATCCGACAACCCGTAACCGTTCGTAGGATACCGTCCAACAGCGGTTGTTCCACCAATACCGTTGCCATAGTTGGCACTACTCGCATCTATAGAATCCGCATCTGTAGAATTGCGGCGTGGATATTTCCGATCAACCAGTCCACCGCGCGCAGCCTTTTCCCATTCCGCTTCGGTCGGCAGCCGTTTCCCTGCCCACGATGCGTACGCCCGTGCCGCATACCAACTTACGTAGACGACCGGATGATTTCCTTCCCCCGACGGATAACTATTTCCAACCCAGTTCTTAAGGTAATCCCCATCATGGTATCTCGCCTGAACACGACCCTTTTGCCACTGTAAGTTAGCATCTAAAAACCGTTTATATTCCGCATTCGTTACCTCGTACCTGTCCATAGAAAAGGCGTTGACATAGACGGAACGCACCGGCTGCTCATCTATAAATGCCTCCGGATCGTTGCTCCCCATCCGAAACGTGCCTGCCGGAATCCGCACCATATTTCCAGATACGACGACAGGATTGGGCTGTGTGGTAACAGGCAGCTGCGGCTCGGGTGGCACGGTTGTTGGAGTATCCATAATCGTATCCACGGTGTCTATGATTTCTACTTCTTCACCGCAGCCTGCAAGCATTACGAGACCCATCAATAAAACCAACACAACAAAAATCTTCACTTTTCGGATTCCTCCTTCTCCAACCGTGTAGGCAGGTAACATTTCTGAAGAACCGGTTCGTAGTAGCGCAATTTATTGCGCCTCTGTGACTCGCAACGGGCGATGAATCGCCCTACTACGAACCTAAAACTTACTTCCGTATTAGCATCTTGCGCGTCGCACTGAAATCGCCCGCCGTCAGCGTATAGAAATACAAACCACTCGCAACGCGCTCGCCGAACTCATTACGTCCATCCCAATACGCCGCACGACTCCGATTACGATACACCCCCGCAGACTGATGTCCTAAATCCAACTGACGTACCAAACTACCGTTTACAGCATAGATGGACACACGCACATCCGCGGATTCCGACAACTGATACGGTATCCATGTCTCGGGGTTAAACGGATTCGGATAGTTCGCAAGTAAAGTACTCTCCTGGGGCCCCACCGAACTTATTGAAGGTGCAGCAGCAACAGAACTCAATGGTATCAATGACCCATTCCCCAAGGCAATACCTGTAGTGGGGATATTCGCACGTTTAACCACAGTTTCGATAACTTCAATGATCGGGGCACTCTCGACGCCACCCAGAGATGTCGTCCAATACACCCTACCACCCGCAGCGTCCACCGCAACTCCTGCAGGGACACCCGCTAACACAGCGAGCAGCTTCTGACCGGATCCGTTGCCCTTCTGGGACTTGACGACTCCTTGTTCAGAACCTATTGACTCCGTCCAATACACGACACCCTCAGCAACAGCAATACCACCTAAATGACCCAATAAGTTCTCAACTACATTTTCCTTTTTTCCTTTACCGTTGGCAGATACAGACCGGATACGACTCGCTTCCGTCCAATAAAGTTGATGATTCACCTCATCAAAGGCGATATGCATTGGAGAATCCACATTTGAGACAAGGTTCCCATTAAAACCTGAACCATTAACCTTGATACGTTGGATCTTTCCGGTAGAGGTCGTCCAATAAATCCAACGATTGTTACCCTTGTCACTCCCAACAGCAATACCATAAGGCACTGCTTCTATTTCCTTAGCTATTTGGAGATCTCCCCCAGCAAAATTAGCACTGAGAACTCTTCCCATCCCGTCTGCGGTTTCCTCCGTCCAATAAATCCTTCCGCCCTCCATATCCATGGCAAGCCCCCCGGTTAGCGTCCCATTCGTTGGCTTATGCACTTCTAATTTTTCAACTCCTTGAATCGGAGATTCACGATAAAGGGTACCGCCTTCTATCCAATACACCGGTGGAAACTGAGGGGGCTCCGGTGTCAAAGGTGGATCAGGCATAACTGGTTCCGGCTCTGGCTCCGGTTCTGGAGGTGGAGGCGCGATAGCAGTCACTGTAAAAATCTGTGGTGATGAAATACCAGCAGCACTTGCCTCTATTTGATTCTCGCCCTCCTGGCTACCAAGCGTGAGAGTCGTTTTGGCTAAACCGAAACTATCCGTAGATGTCGATTCCGTAGATGTCGATTGATTTGAGAACTTAACTCCGGAGGTAGAGGTACGAGCACGGAAAGTCACTCCAATGTTAGGTAGTGGGCTGCCATTTTGATCTTTTACACCGACTACTAATTCTTGTGCCAACAATTCGCCAAACTCACCGCTCTGGTCATTTCCTAAGACTATCTCCAACGTCGTCGCCTTTGGCGGTTCAGGTTCAGGGATTTCACAGTCCTCGGGTAGTTGTGTTGTTGGTTGCGGAATCAACCGTATAAGCGTATTAAGTTCGCCGGTACTTTTAATAATAGCATGAAAATCTCCATCTCTGAATAACGCTTGGAAGTCTGCATCCAGAAGCAGAAGGATTAGGATGCTATCATCTGCTGCAGGAGCGTAAGCTCTTCGTAGATAGTCAGGTTCCACAACAAAACGGTTCATAGCACTTGAATCAAGAAATAATTGCTTGTGCGGATCTTGAAAAGCGCGCAGGACATCCGGAAAATACCTTTGAACATCCGGATATTGAAACACAGTATCTTTGTACTTTGAAAATACCACTACAGCGGATCGTCCGAAAACAACGCTTGGCATTAAAAGGTAAAATAGACAGGTTGTGAAAATAAGAACACAGACAAATATTTGCTTTTTCATTTCCTTTTCTTTCCTTTAAAACTACACGCTGGTGCGGCGTTGGACTGATTTTTTGAAATTTTACGCAATTCACGCATGTTATTTGTTACAAGAACTTCCAGCGAAACGGCTAATATTTTTTGGGTTTCGCAAGGTAACGTATCAAACGATTAACCTCACGCTTTTATACGCTATGGAGACGAAATAAGTTTCATAATTCTGTCTGAATGCACGTCGCATGAATCAACGATATGAATGCCGTATGGCATTTCCCGAGGCGGGGACACCGCAAATCACGGATTATCGCGGATTTATCGGATGACGCGGATTTTTTAATGGCTGTTGGCTATTGGTAAAGAGGCTGTATTTTTACTTTGACATCTGGCAGTCAATTGATATATAATACGGGTGTGGTGGCGTGTCAGGGTTGAAGATATGCGCTGGGGCACAGGGAGGAGAAAGTTGAAATGAAAAATAACATAGATAAAGAACAACCTGCATCTGATGCGTCTATTTTACCGCGCCAACAATTCGATATTGTAGCCAAAGACCCGTTTTACGTCTTCCCTGAAGATATGCTACAGTTTCTAATGAACAGACAAGACTTTGAGTTTATCGAACACGTTGATAGCAATCTAACCAACGTCGAAGTCCGCCACATGGACGTTTTGATAAAGGTAGCACTTGATGGACAACTCGTTCTCATACACTGCGAAATTCAAACAGACGACAGCCGGAATCCAGATATGGTGCGGCGGAATGTAGGCTATATTGGTAGATGCTATGAAAAATATGGGCTACCTGTCTACTCCTTCGTGCTTTATCTGCGTTCAACAGCCGGGCGCGGGGATCCAGGTGGGTATTTCCAAAATGTACCGGGACATCGTTTTATCGTTGAATATCAGGTCATCCGGCTGAGTGAGATTGATGGACAATCAATCCTGGAAGCACGGCATCCGGGATTAATGCCGTTTACGCCACTGATGAACCCTCCCGCGGGTATGTCAGGACTTGCGTGGACGGAGCATTGTGCGGAGGTAACACGATCACTACCCTTAGATACAAAAGCACGGAGCAACCTACTGGTAGAGTTATGGGTCATGAGTGGTTTGGCACATGAACGCCAACACATATCCACACTACTTTCGGAGGATATCATGGAACAGTCATCTGTTTACCAAATGATTATTGAGCGAGGGATTGAACAAGGTATTGAACGAGGCATCGAACAAGGCATCGAACAAGGTGAGAAAAAAAGTACTATCGAAAATGTATTGGACCTACTCCAGCGACGCTTCGATGTCAGCCATACACACCAGTTGCGTCATCAACTCGAAACCATTGATGATTTACGACAACTCAAGGCACTCTTTCACACGGCTCTCGACGTAGAGCATCTGGAGAATTTCATGCAGGCACTGCAGAGGTATGGGGATGGGAAATGAGAAAGAATGAAAAGGAAAAAGATAAAAGCAACATACAAAAACGGCATTATTGAACCGTTGGATAAACTCAACCTTCCCGAAGGACAAAAACTTGAGATTGAATTCAGCGTTCTCCAAAAAACGCCTCACGAACTCTCCCGTGAAGAAAAAAAAGCATTGATCCAGAAACTAAGTGGTTCAATGAAAGGGGCATGGGGCAGCACCGTCGAAGAAATTGACGCTTATCTCAAGTCAGAAAGACAATCATGGGATCGAGAGTTTTAGATTTCTCCACAGCCAGACGTGCGATAAATCGCACTACTACAAGCCACACCGTTCGTAGTAGGGCAATTCATTGCCCGTCAATTACCCAAATATTTAATGAACTCCATCTGGAGCAAAGAGAGTCTTAGAACAGTCGGGAGATCATGGATTAATTGTCAACCCCTAACCGCTAAAGGACAGGACTATTTAGTTTTCGGTTTTGATTTCGATTTTCGTTTACATAATACCAAATCTGAAAAATAAAGTCGCCTTATAGAGATTGTGGAACTCTATGAGGTATCCGCATGTAAGAGCGCAATGAATTGCGCTACTACGAACGGGTTTTCCTTAATGAGAAGCGTTTATTTAGAAATGGTATAAGTTGACGTTTTTTCTCAACTATCGCGAGCACAGCTCGCTCCTACAGAGGAAAACGTACACACATATAAAGCAATTTTTTTTAAATTAATGCCCCTGGCTAAAGAAAAAAACCGTGAGAACTTTTGGAACGCAGGGTCCTGTCAATCCTCATGATAACTATATCGTTACACGTTCTCAGGAAATCGCTGATTTCATTGTGCGTATCAAAAATGGAAAATACATCGTCATCTTTGCACCCCGACAGACCGGAAAAACGACTTTCTTTCGCGCTGCACTCGCTACACTTACAACGGAAGACCCCTCCTACTTCCCTATTCAACTGGACTTCCAAATCCAGCGTAACGCCGCACTCCCCGCTTTTTATGCCCAGCTCCTCTACATGATTCGTAGGCAAATCCAATTCGTTTTCCAAAAACGCGGCGAGTTACTGCCTGACGCACTCACACAATTCTTGGAAAACACATCCCTCACCGACCACTTTTCGATGATGGCGTTCTTTGAACAATTAGGGAGTCTACTCAAACATCACCGAGTTGTTCTCTTTATTGACGAGTTTGACGGCATTCCCGAGGAGATTGTGAGCGATTTTCTCTACGCCCTCCGCTATATCTATCTCTCCGAGGAATTTCACTGTCCTCACAGCGTTGGCATCGTCGGCGTTAAAAACATCAGGCAACTCAACTATGACGACTCTATTTCACCTTTTAATATCCAAGATGAGTTCGTCGTGCCGAACTTTACCCTCGAACAGGTCGGTGAACTCCTCGCACAGTATACAGATGCGGTCGGACAACCTTTCGCACCTGAAGTCATTCAGACCCTCCACAAACAGACGGCTGGTCAGCCGTTCCTCGTCAACCGCGCCGCACAAATTCTGACAGCGGAACTCAACATTCCCAAAACTGAGACAATTACGATGGATCACTTCTCAAAAGCCCATACGCAGCTTCTTGAGGAAGGCAACACTAACATCGATCATCTCCTAACCAATGTTCGCAGGGATCGGCACTTTGAAAGAATTCTCATGAGAATTGCCTCTTATGACAGAGGTTTAACTTTCAACCCGGACGATCCACTTATAAACGCACTCGTCACCTATGGCGTCATTAAGAACGGAGACGATCGAATGTGTGAGATCGTTAATCCGATCTATCAACACCGGATCCTCCAGACATTCAAGCCTACAATTAACGGACTTGAATTGACATATCTCCCCGAAGACATAGATTTTACGGATTACCTCTCTCCTACAGGAGCGTTGGAGATAGCGCAGCTCTTGGATAACTTCCAGGACTTCATCGCACGCGCAGGGTTCAGGATCCTCCAAGTCCCAGACACGCCGCAAGAATACGTTGGACAGTACTTGCTTTATGCCTATCTGGACACCTTTGTCCGGATCGTACGCGGCGATATGTTTCTCGAAGTCCAAACAGGCCGTGGCAGGATGGACCTCGTGCTCCTACACAATCAGCGAAAATATATCGTTGAAACAAAGATTTGGGAAGGCAATAGGTCTTATCAGGCAGGCAAACAGCAACTGGCGGCGTATCTCAAATTGGAAGGTGTAAAGGAAGGCTATTACGTCGTCTTTGATCACCGTCAAAAACCGGAAACTCGCGTAGAGACGGAAACCGTGGCTGGTGTGAGCATTCGGAGCTACGTCATTCCCATCATACAAGCAGCCCCTTCAAATGCTACGGTGAATGCTAACACCATTTCTAATTAAAGGAAGATGATTTATTAGCCTCTTGGGGGATCTAAGACATAGCACTCCGCTGGAGTGTGGAGTTTTGGCAAACTGAATGAAGAATTAATTTTTTAATTCGGTAATATTGCTATTCTTGGAAGCCCGAACTTGTTCGGGAGCATACACACGGGCCCAAACAAGTTTGGGCATCCGCCAGAGGTGACAAATTACCGAATACCGATAATCACAGCAGAACAACATACCTATAGAAAAAAATCAGGCGATCAACACACATCCAAAAGATGCACATCAATCGCCTGATTTTAATTGGGTTCATAGATACGATTTTTCAAACGCACCTATAGAAACAAGATTTACTTCCGAACCAGCATTTTATGCGTGGCTGTGAAATCGCCAGCAGTCAGCGTATAGAAATAGAGTCCACTCGCCACCTGCTCGCCGAGTTCGTTACGACCATCCCAATATGCCGCCTGGCTCTTGCTCTTATAAGTGCCAGCTGCCTGATGTCCTAATTCAATGGTCCGAATCAGGGAACCGTTCATGGAATGGATCATCACAGTGACTTCCGTGGCTTTCGCCAACTGATACGGAATCCACGTTTCAGGGTTGAACGGATTCGGGTAGTTCAGCAGGAGCTTCGTCTCACTCGGAATTCTGGAAGCCAGAAGTGCCTCAAGATTCGCGATACCGAGATTAAAGATAGCGGAACCATCGTCCTCAACCTGTATGAGTCCAATCCACGCTTGAATCGTTTCAGGTGTGACGTTCGCCACGCTGGCAACAGGGGCACTACCATCAGCATCCGGATTATTTGCGCTTCGGATGTTAATAGTTGCCACTGCCTGTCCCCATGACGCACTTGAAGCGACTGCCATAAGATCAAGGGCATTGACAAAACCGTCGTTGTTCACATCTGTCCTCGGATTACTTGCGACATTTCCAAGGCTACCAGCTATGGCGACCAGATCCATCACATCAACCATGCCATCACGATTGACATCCACTGCCGGGAACCTGTTCGTCGCAACAATCGGATTGACGACAACATGGTAAGATTCTCGACTTGCTTGTGAGGCATTATCAGTGATTGCGGTCAGTTGTGAATCACTGAGTTGAATATTGCTCAAGCCCAAGGCTTCCTCTGCAAATTCCAACAGTTTAAATTCCACTGTTAGCAGCAAGCCGCTTCCAGTGACACCCGGCACGGCTGGCGTAAGCGTCTCAACACCATCAGTAGTTTGTCGTCCAATACGAGCCTGATATGCCTTGATTTTACCGCGAGTTCTCGTATCTGCCATAAAAAGGGCATCTATGCCGCCCTCTTCAAGAAAATCACCTTCAGTGACTGAAACGAGGCTAAGTATCTGGGGATTGTATGTAATCTCCATTTGCCATGCCGATAAATCACTGGTAATGATTGGTGGCAGAAAATCCCTAGCCCAAATCTGTTGCGTGAGGGTATCGCCGACCTGCAGTGGCGAGCGTGTTCCCGTGCCGTTTACATTAGGCGGTCCCACAACAATCCTCGGAGCATCCGGGCTTCCACCGAGAAGCGCCCGAGCCTCCAGACCATTGTTACCCCCTTCAGGCCAAACTGCTGTAACGTGAGCACCGGATGATATCACAGTACCCGTAACAACCAAACGACCTGTATCACCATCAGTAGTGTACCTTGCTGGCGAAGTATGAGGGCCGGCAATAATTCCACCTTGACCAACCACAGACGTGACATTGATACCTACCCATGAAACATTGAGGGTAATTTCAGCTTCAGGTGTCACAGTAAATCTCACTTCTGCTGTATCCCCTATAGCATAATCACCTGCTTGCTTATTTGTTTCGACCAGCAGCCCATCCTGTTGCGCATCAGCCAGATTACCAACAAGCATGAACGCAATACCCGAGAAAACGAGGACAAAGTAAGCAAATGAACTTAAACGTGAAAACGTTTTCATCTATTCAATTCTCCTTAAAGTTAAGTTTGAAAAACTTTAAAACAAACTATGTTGATGTGCTCGAGCACATTCATCAACCCCCACCGCGCTAACAGCAGGGACGCTACGCGCCTGTGTGTGGGTTACCGCACTACATTCGCGTCGTTCGTGCCTCGCGTTTTGGAGGCAACAGGTGCGAAGCCTGTTCGCGGGGCAGGCCCCGCATTCCTTTGCAGACATTTCTGCCTGTTCTCCATTCAATCGTAATAACGATTGAAACCTTTGTGTCAAGGTAACTTTTTTCGGTTACCCTAAATTATACATAATACACATTTTAAATGCAAGTAATTTTCAGCACTCATGAACATGATGGACCATTTACGATTAACTTGCCAAGTATCTTCTTAGGTTCTCATGCACATTATGCAGGATGTAACTAAAATTGTCAAGTTTTCTTTGAATGCACCGCAATTCCAGTCAACTGCTCTGCTATCACAAAACCGAAAACCGCTGCGGTTACGTTAAAATTATACACGATACAGCTATTAAATGCAAGAAAATCTTGAAATTAAGTGTATTATACATCATTTAGCATAAAATTGTCAAGATTTTTTTGATATGGTTTATGGTGGAAACAAAAATAGATAGACACAAAGTGCTTTACCATTGCTGGCGAGGTTTCCTAACCTCGCCAATGCAAAGTATCCAATTAATTCTAAACCTTACCATAAGTAACGTCAATTTGTTTCGATGGGTGACAAGTTTTTTTCGCCGACGCGGGGCACAGCCTAACAGGAAACCATGCTACAATTCAAAATCTCATTTTAGCGTTGATACAAAAACCAAAATTTGTTAAAATCTTACCACAAACACGACTTCTTGAAAATATCCGTGTTTTTTGGAACACGCGCGGTTCATAGTAGCGCAATGATGAAGTTTCAGAAAATGATTCGGTAATTGACGGGCAATAAATTGCCCTACTACAAACGGACCGGTTCGTAGTAGTGCGATTTATCGCACGTTGAAAATTACTGAATTAATAAATTAATCTTCATAATTGCGCTTTGCGTAAGTCCTATTTTAAAGGTATTTAAGGTAACTAAGGAGACTCCATGAAAATTTTTTCAGTAATCACATTCTGTCTACTCATAACGACGGCATTCGCGCACGCTGATTTAATGGACGGGCTTGTTCTGTCGCTTGATGAAGGCTCGGGGTCCGTGACACAAGACTTCTCACCAAACGGATTTGAAGGCGAAGTGATGGGCGGCGCAACATGGATTGACAGACAATTCGGCAAAGCCCTTCAATTTGGGGCGGCTGCAGATCACGTCCTTATTGAAGACGACGCTGCTTTCCATCTCGAAGGCGCGATGACACAGGCAGCATGGGTGCAACTCGACAGACTGCCAAACGCACACGCTATTATCTTCGGTACCCGGCAGAGCGGGGCAACTCGGCATATCGGTTTCGGGTTCGGTATGAATCCAGGAAACGGTATCAAAGTTTGGACAAACGGTGCAAATGGTGGATTCAAAGATATTAACGATAACGAAACAGAATTAGAGTTAGGCAGATGGTACTATCTCGCTTATACTCATACAGACGACAACAACGGCTTAGTGGAGATCTATGTGGACGGCGAGGTGACGTATTCCGAAGAATCCGGCAACCCGGTCGCGCCTGCTCAAAACACGAGTGCGGTGACTATCGGCACCTGGGGCGGTGAAGCATGGACAGGGAGCGTTGACGAGGTTAGACTTTGGGAGCGTGCCCTCTCGGCTGACGAGATCCAAGCGAGCATGGACCAAGATGCTACGTCGTTCCTAACACCTATAGAACCGAAAGGGAAACTCACTACGTCTTGGGCGAACATTAAGTCGAACAGATAGCTCGGCTTCGACTTACTACTGGTAACCGTCAACTGACAACTGATAACCAACAACCATTAAAAAAGGAGAATCACGATGAAAAGGTTACTATTCTGGCTGGCTTTCTGTGCTGTCCTCGCGTTTTCAGCGAACGTTGAAGCGATTCGGAACGATCCTGACCTACTAATCTACTACTCCTTCGACGAAGATGATGACAAAGAGGTTGTAGACGACACCGGGAACGGGTTTGATGCCGAAGTCGATGGCGCAGACTGGAGCAAGGAGGGCAAAATTGGCGGTGCGATGGAGTGTGAGCAAAGCGCTATTAAATCACCACCAGAGGTACCCGGCCTCACCGACGTTGAACTCACAGAGATGACCGTGGAGCATTGGGTAATGATTAAGGCACCTACCGGTGACACACAGCAAATCTGGGAATCACTGAATGCTGCAGGAGCGTGGCCCGCGGAAACCTTCATCGAAGGGGCCGCGGATATGGTGTTCTACATCTACGACACTAAAAACACAGAACACCGGACACCGATTCCGGTTCTACCAACTAAGAAGTGGGTGCATATTGCTGGCACGTATGACGGCAAAGTTCAGAAGTCTTATCTCAACGGCAAAGTGGTGGGTGAAGATGATTGGAGTGGTAAGTTCACAATCTTTGCCGCACCGACGGGTGCTATTGTTCTCTGCAAGGACAATGAGGCAGATATTCAATACCTCAACGGATTTATTGATGAGTTTGCTTTTTATACACGTGCCTTGAGCGAGGACGAAATTAACGCTGATATGAACAAAGGTGTTTTATTTTCCGTTGATCCTAAGGACAAATTGAGCACCACATGGGCAAACATCAAGTCTGAGTATTAATCAAAAGACGGTAGGGACAGGTCTCAGTGCCTGTCCCTTAAACATATCGACTTAAGAGAAAGGCGATATAGGATTCCTAATCGTCGCTAACTTTTTAACCTCCTTTGATAAAAACAGAATCCCAATTAGAATCATATTTATCCAAGCCGACAGATGAAGTAATCGCGGCACTCGCTGCGCTGGAAGGGGATATCCTCATCCTCGGTGTCGGGGGCAAGATGGGACCGACACTCGCGAAACAGGCGAAACGCGCCATCGACGCTGCAGGTATCACCAAAAGAGTGATTGGGGTCTCCCGTTTTTCGACATCCGGCGTACAAGAAAACTTACAAGCAGCGGGTATTGAAACGATTGCCGCCGATTTACTCTCAGAAAACAGTCTGCAAAACCTACCTAACATCGAAAATGTGATTCTAATGGCAGGTAGGAAATTCGGCTCTATAGGCAATGAAAGTCTGACGTGGGCGATGAACGGCTATATGCCGGGACGTGTAGCGGATAAGTTTCGCAACTCCCGGTTGGTCATTTTCTCAACAGGGAACGTCTATCCGCTGACCCCGGTCTCTTACGGCGGTGCCACTGAGAATTCACCTATTGCTCCGATTGGTGAATACGCGCAATCGTGCCTGAGCCGTGAGCGGATATGCACCTACTTCTCATCGCAATTCGGTACGCCGATGGCAATTTTGCGACTGAACTACGCCATAGACCTCCGCTATGGTATACTGTTGGATATCGCTGAAAAAGTTTATGCTGAAGAGCCAATCTCCTTGGAAATGGGAAATGTGAACGTAATCTGGCAAGGCGATGCGAATGCGGTCGCCTTACGGGCTTTTGCGCACTGTCAAAGCCCACCGTTGATTCTCAATGTGACGGGTCCAGAGACTGTTTCTGTCCGATACCTTGCGTCATGTTTCGGAACACTCTTTAGCAAATCGCTGCGTTTTGACGGTGAAGAGGCAGAAACTGCCCTGTTGAGCAACGCCTCTCGGTGTCATCAACTGTTTGGATACCCTTGTGTCTCCTTAGGGCAGATGGTTGAATGGGTAGCAGAATGGGTCAGGATAGGCGGCACAACGCTTCACAAACCGACCCATTTTGAGGTACGCGACGGGAAATTCTGAAGTGGGTGGTGAGTCGTGGGTAGTGGGTAGTGAGTCAAGAGAGGTCTCTTTAACCCAAAACCCAAAACCCAGAACCCTCATAAAAAACATAGACAAAAAATGCGAATTTTGTTAGTATGTCAGAGTAGTCTTTTTTTCACGTTTGTACTTTTAATCGATAGTGCTTTGTGCCAACCACAACCGCCCCTAACGATCGCTTTCGCCTCGGATGTGAGCGGTGACTGGGAAATCTATCTGACAGACACCGCCGGGAAGCAGCCTGTGAATCTTACACGCAACCCTGCGGCGGACTACTATCCAACGTGGGCACCTGACGGCACGCAGATCGCATTTTTTTCACGGCGAGACGGAAATCATGAGATTTACGTGATGCAGGCTGATGGCAACGACCAGCACCGATTAACACATCACCCCGGGACGGATAAAGCACCAGCGTGGGCACCCGACGGTAAACGCCTCGCTTTCACATCAAATCGCGGCGGGCATTTCGACATCTACTTGCTTGATCTTCATAACGATGAGGTCATCCAACTTACGCAAAATGCCTTTGAAGATGAGATTCCAGCGTGGGCACCCGATGGAAACAGTCTCGCTTTCCACTCAAAGCGGGAATTCAATTGGGATATATACGTCGTTGATGTCCATACCGGAGTTGAACGGCGGTTGACGGATCAACCGTTGATGGACACTTATCCGGCTTGGGCACCTGACGGCACACGGATTGTATACGCCGCCATGCACCAAGAGGCAGAACTCGCCGATTTTGACTTGTATATTATGGACGCAGTGAACGGTGAAAATAAGGAAGCTTTGACCGATACACCCACAGATGAAGCCGTTCCTGCTTATGCACCTGATGGAGATACTATCGCTTTTCAATTTGAAAAAGACGGCAGGTGGGTTATCCATCTCATACGTGCTGATGGTAGCGAACGCCGTGAATTAATTAACAACGGTGCATGGGCAACACAACCGAAATGGTATAGCGGTCCAGATGCACTATCAATAGAACCTTCAGGATTACAAATTCAACAATGGGGCAAAATCCGAACCCCATAACAAAATGGCTGTCAGTCATCAGGGCGTTCGCTACGCTCACTGTCAGTGGTCAGTAGTCAGTTAGAGATCGTTATCGGTATTAGTAGAAATTTCTGTAAACACCACAACGCCTTACTGATTGCTGAAAGCGCAGCGCTCTGATGGCTGAGTGCTACAATAAAAGGAGATACGTTTTATGCGTTTCACAACTTTAGTATTAGGTATGCTCTTCATATTCGGATTACTGCTAACAAGCGGTATCAGTTACGGCTATGAGCGGGCAATTGAGGCAGAAATGGCGGATGCCATCGAAGCACCAATGATAATCGACGACGATGCCGATGCTTCAGGGGGCCAGTTTATATGGATGGAAGGACCTCCATTGGCTGGTGGCGGTGGTGAAGGTTGGGCAGAATACATCCTGCCTATCCCAGAAGCCGGCACTTACGCACTCTGGGGCAAGGTCATCGCATGGGACGGTAACAGTGATTCCTTCTGGGTCACGTGGCAACCCGCCGATCCAGACGAAAACGCTCAAGAGACTCAAAACACTGAGTTCCGCTGGGGTGTTGGCCAAGGTGAAGAATGGCACTGGGACCGTATTAACCACTGGTTAGACGGCGGAACATTTGAACGGGAATGGGAATTGGAGGCAGGCGAAACAACACTCCGTATCGCAGTTCGGGAAGATGCGACAATGTTGGATGTAATTTTCATCACCGACAATCTTTCTGAAGATGAAGCGGAAGCAGGTCCCCGCGACCCGATTCCATCAGATTCCTTAGTCCCGGTTGAACCGCAAGATAAACTCACTACAACCTGGGGTAAACTCAAAGCAGCAAGATAGGTAATAGCAGTCAGGGCGTTCCGTTCCACTTCACTCTCAGCGATCAGCGGTCAGTAACTCGTTTGTGGCAATAATTGAACGTTTGTCATACCCACAACATCCTGCTGACTGCTGAGAGAGTTGTGTAGCAACGCGCCCTGACCGCTGACTACTATACAAAGAAAGGAGGTTTGCGATGAGACACAGTATAATTTTCATGCTGGTTATATTAACAACATTCTTATATGGAACAGCAAGACTTGGCGCAGAGGTTGAGATTGCTCTCGAAGCGGAACTCGCAAATGAGATGGTAGAACCTATGATTATTGCAGAGGATAAACTTGCCTCTGATGGGAAATTTATCTGGATGGAAGGCGCACCGGTCGCCGGTGGCGGTGGCACAGGTCATGCTGATTTTATCATTAATATTCCGGAACCGGGGGACTATGCTCTCTGGGGGCATGTCATCGCATGGGATGGCAACAGTGATTCCTTTTGGGTAACATGGCAACCCGCCGATCCAGACGAAGATGCCCAACAGACACAGAATACAGAGTTTCGGTGGGGCGTTGGTCAAGGTGCCGCGTGGCACTGGGACCGTATCAACCACTGGTTAGATGGCGGAACATTTGATCGAGAGTGGGAATTCGACAAAAAGGGTGAGACGCTTTTACGGATCGCTGTCCGGGAAGACGCTACGATGATCGATGCAATCTTCGTGACAACTAACGTGAAAGCGACAGCCCCAGATCAAGCGAACGTTCGGCTCCCAAACGATAGAGACCGGAAGATACAAGTTGAGGGGCTTGCTGTAAGTGCAAAAGGCAAAGCCGCGACCACCTGGGGGACCCTAAAACGGGCGTATCAATAAGAAATGGTGGCATGAACTTGCATGTGCAGGTCTTACTACGAATATTCGCTCGATGTCCGGATTGCAGGTCAGCGTAAGGCATAGATTTGATGAACCGGTTGTTTTGAAACAGATAACACTGTTCCCGGTAATAATCAATACGCCATAAATCGAATCCGCGTTCAAACTGAACAACACGCTCAGGTGGGCCAAGATGGAGTCGTAGTTTCTCCACTGCCCGCCTGTCTCGCTTAATAAGGGTATGCGTTGCATACGCAAGTCCCGACAGAATCCCAGCCAACGCAATTTTCCCTCTTAATTTAACCGAAATACTCTCCGCAGCCGGTGTCAACCCCCACATTAGAGAGAAAATAAGGGCGAAAGCGCACATCTCTTTTTTTTTCTCAGAGAAAATTTGACATAAACTTCGCATTTTTGTCTTAACCTTGACAAAAAGAATAGTTTTGGGGTATCTTAATAGGAACGATTAAAAATTGACTTGGAGCGTGATAAAAAGATGACTGTTATGCGTTCTAACGGAGAAACCCCTCAAGCAACAGATACACCTGATTGTACAACCGACCTCAGTGTTGAGGACGTTAAGCAAGAGTTATACAAGCGACACCATCCGAGTTTAACGTTTCTCGATATAGAGGCGCATGCCAAGACCATCCACAGAATACGCACATTAAAGCAGAAGCACGACGTTGTGATGCTCGGTCACAACTATATGGAACCGCTCGTCTTCGGATTGTCCGAAAAAGAGGAACAGGGCGATTCACTCGGCTTGAGTATGTACGCAGCAAAAACGGAAGCACCTTATTTAGTCTTCAACGGTGTACCGTTTATGGCAGAAACAGCGAAAATCTTAAGCCCCGACAAGACGGTGTTAGTTGCAGATAAAACAGCAGGATGCTCACTCGCCGATAACTTCGGTGCGGAAGATGTCAGGGAGTTGAAAAACCTCTATCCCGGTGCACCAGTGATGATCTATGTGAACAGTTACGCCGATGCGAAAGCGGAATCGGATATCTGTTGTACATCGGCAAACGCAGCACACATCGCAAAAACGTTACCCGGGGACACAGTAATTTTTGTGCCGGACATCTTTTTCGCCCAGAATTTAGAGGAAGAGTTGAAGGACGAGAAAAAGGTTGTCTATCCCGGTAAAGATAATACTGCGCGCGGCGCAGTCTGTGAAGTTCATGAAAGATTCACACTTGCCGACCTTCTAAGTATCCGCGAATCCTTTGAAATTCCGAAAGGACACCCCAGCCGCAAACTCTATGCACACTGGGAATGCCGTCCGAATGTTTTACAAGAAGCAGATTTTTACGGCAGTACGAGTCAGATTATGAAGGACATTGCGGCGCGTGTGGCAGCGAATCAGCTGGAACGTGCTTTTGTCGCCTCGGAGTGTGAATTAACCTCGAATCTGGCACAAGAGTTCCCGGCGGTCCAATTCTGGACAGCCTGTTCCGTCCGATGTTCACACATGGCAAAGGTGAGTTTGGGCAAGATTGCGAATATTCTGGAAGCAATTGATCAGAACGATGACCTCAGCGAATATGAGGTTACACTCAACCCTGAAGTTATCGACAAAGCCCGCGCACCAATCGAGCGAATGCTTGAAGCGAGTGTTTAATAGCCGTCAGCCATCAGGTCGCTACGCTTTCAGCCGTCAGGTAAGTCGTGTGGCAGTTGCGGACGTTTTCGCTCGCCACAAGCGAGTTACTGACAACTGAAAGCGAACGTAGTGAGCGTGCTGACCGCTGACCGCTACTAAAACCTTGTAATAAAAGAGACGCGATGCGCATTACCGACGTAAGCGTCCGGTACGAAAGCGTAGTCGAATTGAAAATCAATATTCGCTAAGGCATCCTCGCCGCTGCGTCGGACACCAACGCCGAGTGACAACCCGTCACTCGGATTCTCGTTTAAGCCGATACGGTAGCCGATACGCGCCGCCACACTGCCATAGAACCAGCGTTCTGCCCCAACGTGAAAACTTGGGTTTGCATCAATGAGTGGAAGGTGTGCATCGGCAACGAGAGCCCACATTTCACGTTCAGGCATCGATTCCGTCGACTCCTGCCAAGCCCTATAAGCCAGACCTGCACGGAGTGCCATCGGCAAGTTCTCCGCTCCATCTAAGACTCCAGCATTTTGGACAGCGACCCCGATACCGAGATGATTGTCAAGGAGCCGCAGGATTAAACCGACATCCGCGGCAGCACCGTAGGCGTTTTGAATATCGAGTTGCTCTGAAATTATCTTCGCCGTACCACCGATAGATATGGCAGTACCAAGCGGATAAGCGACAGATAAACCCGTAGCGAATCCCCCAACAGTTACCGTGCTATCCGGGTCTTCCGTTGGGCCTTGCCGACGCTCAATTTCTGTGAAACTGCCGAGGAAACTTGCCCCCCAGACGAACCCATTGACCCGTTGTGCGTACCCGATAGACTGATTGTTAATATCGGCGAACGAAAAGTGCTGCATTGCCGTCAATTCCTGGTCATGAACGGCAGTTAAGCCTGCAGGATTCCAAAAGATGGTGTTGACATCGTTCGCAAGTCCTGCAAATGCCCCACCCATCCCGACAGGACGACTCCCGCCTTCAATCTTGAGGAAAGCGGCACCTACAGTCCCGGCTCCGTCGTGGATATTAACTGCGTTGGCAGTTGGGACACCTGCGGTTATTATGAGAAGCACCATTACATTGTACCGCCAAGCCCACACGCGGCTTGCGAAAACGGCTCCCCTTTTCTCCATTATAAATTCTCCTTTTTCGCTATTGGCTATTCGCGGTTCGCGGTTCGCGAAGAGCGGTCTGCGGTTCTCCCTGACAACTATTCCACAACAAGCACTTTGCCGACAGCGTTTGCGCTATTTCCAGCTGCGTTGATCGCTTCTAACCGGAAGATATAGAGCCCTCGTGCGACTTGGTTCCCCGCCTGGTTCTCCAAATTCCATTTCACTAACTGGTCGTTCCGCTGCCCCGATACAACATCCGGATAGGTCTGTGAGAGGATCATATCGCCACTCCAATCATAGATGCTCAAGGTAAGTTCAACAGTCTCCCCGAGTGGTACGTTAACATCAAAGGAAAAGAATGCGACATCACCTCTGGAGATCCTGAGTGGATTTGGCCATCCAAACGTCGGTTCTCGGAATGTCAGAGATACCGACATGGTATATTCTCCGATGTCGTAAACCGCGTAATTGCCCGCATTGTCGGTAACGCGAACATCCAAGTCATATTCACCAGAGCGCGTTGGTAGGAAATCAATAGACCAGATGCTCCACGGCTCCTGTTCAGCGTTGCTATCATCAACAGCAGGGACCGGATCAATGGGTTGATTATCGGGACCAATCCCGACGATTTCAACAAGCCAGACCCCAGATGCTGGGACAGAGATTTCGCCCTCCCCGACGCGTTGCGTGCCGGTTGGGTCAGAGGCTGTCCCTTCTAAAGGAAGTGCTGCATCGGTGAGTTCAGTCTCACCCCCATCACTCGTTACAGCACCAGTAGGCACCGTCGTTTCATAAAGAAATTCCGTTGTAATAGAATCGGTGGGTGCGAAGCCGAGGAGTTCAGAGTCGTTTCCGACACTAATAACCGTAATTTGATAAAGCCCTTGGGCTGTTAAACCATCGGATTTGAAGAGAAGCGTATCAATACCGTTTTGTTGCGTGTTTCCAGAAAGTTCGGCACCATCAGGTCCCCTGACGACAATTCTTGACTGAGCGAGGTTAACACCTAAGCCCGTGTCAAACATGTTCGCTTGTATAACGACCCCACCCGTCGTAGAAACTGCTGTCGGATAATCTATTGCATTAATGTCAACGAGAAGTGGCGCATCATTGAGAAGCAAGGCACCTGCATCAATCATCGGTGGGCTGGTGTCGTAGGTAAAGACCTTTTCATAAGACACATCCCCGTTGCCTGCTTGATCTTTGGGGGTAACCGTCACTCGATATTCACCATCAGCTGACCCGTTGTCCGCAAGGGGCACAGCAAGTACAAAACGGAGCGTGGTTTGGTTGTCATCCTCAACGCGTCCGTCAATTTTGGTTGGGTTGGGTGAAACGCGTTCAAGGACGAGCCATTCTTCATCAACGTTTTCCCAATCAATTCCCGATTGCTCATCGGTCGGGTTAACATGAATTTCCGTCAAGGAATTATTAACATCAGGAGATGTAACAATGAGGCTAATCGCTTCAGGCTCAACTTCGGGGACTTCTGTATCATGAGTGAAGGTGAGGAACTGAATATCCCCAATTCGTCCAGATCCACTGATGGGTGTAAACTCAATGGTATATATTCCGTCGTCAGACCCGTCTACAGCGAGTGGACGGGCGAGGTTATAAATCAACCGGTCAGTCTCACGGAGTTGTTGTCCAGCAACGACTTGATTTGAAGCATTCAGGAGCCGTAGGGTCGAGAGATGGTTTTCATCATCATTTTCAATTGTCACCTCTATCTGATCAATTTCTTCGTTACTAAACGCTTCATCTACTGGCATCGTTGTTGGCAAGGTCGAAACAAGGATTGGCAAACGTCTTGAAATTTGAAAACCGCGTTCAAAGACAGTCGCCCTCCCGTTCCCTGCTCGGTCGATAGCTCGCACGCGAATGATATAGCGTCCATCCTCAATAAGTTGGTTCGTATTCAGTGTTAACTGTGTCGCCGCGTCACTCACCAGTTCACCCGATATTTGGGTTCCATTTGGGTCAATTAGCGTCAACGTAGTAGCTTCCCAGTCCATACCACTTCCTCCGTCATCGTTGAGGGTTACCAGGACCTGTGTACGATCCTCGGTAACAAGGGCACCATCAGCAGGGACAGTACTCACCAGCGTCGGGGCTTGCGTATCATAGACAATACGGTGTTCAACACCGAAAGCATTCCCAGACTTGTCAGCTAACTCAATACGGACAGTATAGTTTCCATCCATACTACCGTCACGGGATAACGGTTCATCCAGTGTGAGAAAGATTTCGCTGCTCGTATCATTCGTGAGTTGCACTGGTACAGGGTTTCCACTCACATCAAGCAGGCTAACTTTCTGCGCCGACAATTCGAGGTCTGCAGGACCAACATCTTCGACGCTGAAATGAAACTGTGTCAAATTGTCGCTGATATATGAAACAGGTTGACTGAGATCAACAGGATCAGCAAAAGTTATCTGGGGCTTTTGGGTATCGTAGACAAACTCACGATAGACGGTGTTGCCCTGCCTTCCAGCCTTGTCAATAGGTACGACATATACGCTGTATCTTCCATCCGTGCTGCCGTCAGAGGTAAAGGCTGCGGGTTCCCAACCAATCAAATCCACACCATTAGAACCGGTAATTCCCGGAACGACTATTCCATCAGGCGTTTGCACTTGGATTATTGAACCCTGAGTACCGAACGCTAATCCCGTCTCCGTTGGATCAAGGAGCGCAGCAATTATAACCATATTGCCGGCATTGACATAAGCGACCCCTTCCTCCTGCTCACCTATAATAACTCTATCAACACTCGGCAACGGTATATCAAGGATGAACTCATAACTCGCTGCACCCGATGCCGCATTACCGGCTATATCTTGAGGGGTCACAGACAACGTATACGAACCAATCTCCGTCAATCCTAAGAAGTTCGCAACAACCTCAGACACCCCATCATCTTCTAACGTGAGTAGAATTGCTGCTTCATCAGGACCGACCAACTCAATCACCGTATTCGAGAAATCAACTTCCGTCAACTCTTCAAACGCAAGCGTGATACTACTAATAGACGCCAAAAACTCAGTCGTTCGATCTGGCACAAGTGCCACCGGCGGATCGGTATTTACCAGAACCGAGGTTAAACGAGGGGCCTTGGAATCATAAACAAATACGTACGCCGAATCTAAACGATTCTGTGCCTTGTCAACAAGCGACACTTGTACGGTATACTGACCATCCGCGCTCCCATCCCGCGGGAACGAAGCTGCAGGCGTTAGATAGAGCTGATTCGTTAATTCATCAAACGTCATCGTTGTTGGGACAACATTACCTGCAGCATCCATCAACGTAATCTCTTGATCCCCAAAAAATAGACCCGCAGGCCCTACATCTTCAATCGTAAACACAAACTGTCTGAAATCACCAGGGATATAAGAGACAGGGTCACTCAATATTAGCGGAGAGGCTGCCGTTATCCGAGGCTTCTCCGTGTCATAGATAAATTGACGATAGACCACATCCCCCCGTCTTCCTGCCTTATCAACGGATGTAATTTCTACTGTATACTGCCCATCAGCACTACCGTCTGTCGGGAGAGATAACGGTTGCCATGTCAACTGGTCAACGCCATTGGACGACATCCGACCCGGCACAACCGCACCTGAAGCACTCGTCACAAGGATATTTGAGCCTTCGCTCCCCAAAACCAATCCAGTTTCAGTCGGGTCAAGGAACCTAACACTTATTACCGCCTTGCCGGCATTGACGTACGCAATGCCATCCTCTTGTTCAGCGATAACCACCCTATCAACGCTCGGCGGCGGTATATCCAGAACAAACTCATAACTTGCCGCACCCGATGCCGCATTACCGGCTATATCCTGAGGGGTCACAGACAAGGTGTATGAACCAATTTGCGTCAATTCTAAGAAATCCACAACAACCTTAGAAATACCATCATCTTCTAACGTGAGTAGAATTGCTGCTTCATCAGGACCGACCAACTCAATCACCGTATTCGAGAAATCAACTTCCGTCAACTCTTCAAACGCAAGCGTGATACTACTAATAGACGCCAAAAACTCAGTCGTTCGATCTGGCACAAGTGCCACCGGCGGATCGGTATTTACCAGAACCGAGGTTAAACGAGGGGCCTTGGAATCATAAACAAATACGTACGCCGAATCTAAACGATTCTGTGCCTTGTCAACAAGCGACACTTGTACGGTATACTGACCATCCGCGCTCCCATCCCGCGGGAACGAAGCTGCAGGCGTTAGATAGAGCTGATTCGTTAATTCATCAAACGTCATCGTTGTTGGGACAACATTACCTGCAGCATCCATCAACGTAATCTCTTGATCCCCAAAAAATAGACCCGCAGGCCCTACATCTTCAATCGTAAACACAAACTGTCTGAAATCACCAGGGATATAAGAAACCGGTTCACTTAATATCAACGGAGACCCGCTGGTTATCCGAGGCATCTCCGTGTCATAGATAAACTGACGAGAAACAATATCACCGCGCCTGCCAAGCTTATCCACAGGTGTAACTTCTACTGTGTATCGTCCATCAACACTACCGTCTGCCGGAAGAGATATAGGTCTCCATACCAATTGGTCAACACCATTTATCTCCGTCTGCCCCGGCACAACCATTCCCGAAGCATTCCTTACCACGATGCTTGACCCTTCACTATCCAACGCTAATCCTATATCAGTTGGATCAAGGAAAGTAGCATCTATCACTACATTATCTGAGTTGAGGTAAGCGACATCACCAACCTGTTCACCTATAACAACCGAACTGACACTCGGCAACGTTAAACCCAGAGCAATCCGGTAATCAATAGAACCGGGAGCAACATTCCCAGCTATATCTCTCGATGTGACAGATAACGTATAGACACCGACTTGATGCAAATCAAGGAAACTCGCCGTGAGTCGAGACTTACCATCATCTCGCAACGTGAGTGGAATCGACACGTTATTCGGAGCTACCAACGTAATCACTGTATTGTCAAAATCAACGCGCGTTGCCTCCTCAAATTGAACGGTAATATGACTTATAGGTTCTACAATCTCGTTAAGCCGCTGCGGTAGGAGCTCCATGGGAGAAGCCGTATTGATCGTGACAGCAGATACTCGCGGCACTTGCGAATCATAAATCAGGCGACGCTCAGCATTAAATCGATTCCCGGCTCTGTCAACAAGTGATATTCTTACCCGATACTCACCATCCATACTTCCATCCCGAGCAAATGGCGCGTCAAGCGTGAGATAGAGGTTACCATTTATCTCATCAGCAATGCGAGCAGCGGCAATAGGTGTGCTTCTCGCATCCAGTATTGATACCGTTTGTTCTTCTAAATCCAAACCGGCAGGTCCTACATCTTCAATGGTAAATTGGAGTTGCGTTAGCGTCCCGCCGATATATGTGACGGGTTGGAGCAACGCCACTGGTGTCGAGGCGGTAATACGAGGTTCCTGCGTATCGTAAATCAACTGTCGATAAACAACTTGACCTTGTCTACCTGTCCTATCAACGGGTGTGACAGCAACCGTGTAACTCCCATCTGCAGTCCCATCGGTTGGCAGGACTACGGGAACCCATCTCAATTGATTCGTTCCACTCCGTGTAGTGATACCAGGGGCAGGAATACCGGTGGGACCTGTGACGGTAATAGTTGAACCGCCATCGCCTAAGTCTACCCCAACACCAGATGGATCCGTAAACGTAACCTCTATCGCAGTCGCAGCACCATTGACGTAAACAATCCCGCCAATCTCTCCATCAATGAGAACAGAACTGACGACGGGCGGAGAGACATCAATTTGAAATCTATAGACAAAGGCAGCTGTGCTCCGATTGCCTATCGTGTCTTGCGGTGTAATTGAAAGCGTATAGTTCCCCGACTGCGTCAAGGCTTGGAAATTCAATGTTAAAGTCGTTCGACCATTATCAAAACGATTAACGGGTATATTTTCGCCAGTTGGACCGACAAGGGTAACACCCGTATTCACAAAATCGACATCATTATCCGGGATTTGTAAATTCCGTGCCGCGCTTCCAGAACGTTCCCCAAAATTTACGACGATTTGTGAGAAACCTGCAGTCAAGTCCGTTGTACGGTTCACAGAAAGTAGGGGTTGGGTGCGTGTTTCAACACGGACACTCTCAATCGCTGGAAATTGCGTATCCAAAAAGACTGGAAATTCCTGTGTAAAGCGTTTTCCACTAAAATCAACGAAGGTCGCAGTTATGGTATATTCGCCATCTGCGGTGCCGTCACGGGGAATTACCGCATCAGTGCTCCAAGTTAGGAGGTTATTTGTCGTATCCGTCTCAATCCTTCGCTCTGGAACAACAACACCTTGAGGATTTGTGACAGTAAGCGTCGATTCGTTGAAATTAATACCCGTCCCAATATAATTAGTAAGTGCTGCGACAACCGTCTCCAAATCAGTGACTATCGTTTCTTCAGGCATTGTCAGTCTTACTTCTGCTCGGGTTTGGCTGACGAGATAGAATTCACGGCGCGCCGGCGCGCCGAGGTTGCCGGCCCGGTCAGTGGGTGTAACCTCTATCACATAGGTGCCATCGTCAGAGCCATCCAAGGCAATGGGCTCCAACACGGTCAAAGTTGCGGTATCTCTTCCATTATTTGCGATATTAACAGGGATATCTATTTGCGCGCCCCCCACTTCCCGTGTTAACCGGAAACTACTTTGAATGAAATCAATACCACTCGCTGTTTCATTCAGAACGATGCGGATTTGTGATAAATTATCAACGGTTTCGTTAGGTGCGGGGAAGGTAGATACAAGGGTTGGCAGTTGAGTATCATAGAGAAACAGGAAAGTCTCGCTATCCCTACTACCGAGTGTATCGGCGAATTGTATGTCAAGCCTATAGCTGCCATCCTGACTCACGAGAGGCTCGTCTAAAACGTAGGTAATTTGGGAGTTTGTTCTATCTACAAAAGTACGACCGGTGAGTAACTCAGCAGTATTTCCAGCACCGATAGCACTAAATTGAATCCGCGTTCCCTGCTCAAAATCGACACCAACCCCAGCATCGCCATCGTTAAAGACGGCAACTATCTGGGTAAGCGGCTGATTCTGGTAAATGGTATCGCCAATTTGGTTGAAGGCACCGCCATCCTGTGTAGGGCTCAAAGAGACGAGTTGCGGTGCGAGGTTATCATAAACAAACGGGACACGAATAGCACCACTTTGATTACCAGCGTTATCCGTTCCAACAACTTCAACGGTATATTCGCCATCGCGAAGACCGTCTTTGGGTAATAAAGGCGATAAAAATACCCACCGAATTTTATTTTTCCCCGGAAATGTCTGCCGCCCTAAAATCTCACCTTCGGGTCCCGTGAGGCGAATCGTTGAACCTGAGAGATTCACACCGTTCTCAAAATTGTCTGCGAGCGTCGCTTCAACAAAATCTAACTGACGGCTAACGCCACTCCCTGGAGCGATAGCTCCGGTATTACCAGCAACGCTCACCAAATTGGGAGGCACATTATCAAAGGTAAATTCTGTTGTCTCTTGAACAAGATTACCGGCTTTATCGACAAGTGTAATTGTTAGGGTATAACTTCCATTTTCGGCACGTACATCTAAGGGGTTTCCTAAACTAAAACTCAGCTGCGTTGTGTAATTGAGGGATCCAGGACGGACAACACCGCGTGCATTCCTTAAGACGACATTCGTCCGTCTCGCAGCGAAATCAATCGCGCTCCCCTCATCCACGTCCGGTATTACAGTTATGTTCCGTAGGGGGACATTGATAAGAATGCCATTAGTAAGCAACAAATTAGGATCGTCATTGGCAAATATGCTGGAGATGCGGGGCGGTCTGGTGTCTAAAATAGCCTCAGCAGTTCTCTCCAATACTTCGCCCGGTGCGGCTTCCTTGTCAAGAACAACGCTAATTGTATAAGTCCCGTCGGCTAACTGTACATCGTTAACACGTCCGTTCCAACTAATACGGACTGATAGGTTTCGGAAGATAGTCCCTCGCCGAATCAGATGTTGATTTGCCCGAACAGTATAGGAATCACCATCTACAGCGGTTTCATTATCAACCGAAAAAACAATATTTAAATGCTCTTTCTCTCCCCTGAAAATCGAATCACCCTTTGCATCAAGTGATAAACTCGTGAGACCTGCCCAGACATCAGCAGGCACCAACAGAACTGCAAGACAGACGACAAAAACCTGACTTATGATAGCAAGTTTCGGCTTGCAAGCAACGCCGCATATATTTTTAATTTTTGGCACTCGTTTCTCCCTTTAGTAGTTATCGGCTATCGGTTATCAGTTATCGGTTAAAGAGAGTCTCTGCAACAATTTCCTTGACCTTGAACGCTCTAAGACACGGTTCCCAGTTAGGGATTCTCTAATAACTAAAAACTAACAACCCGGGGAATGCCATACGGGGAAGCCCACACGGGCTTCATACCGTTGATTTGCATTCATACCGTTGATTAACTGACAACCATAAAAACATCCCGGTATTTCTTTATTGCTTCCCACTATTTATCTTTACGTTCTTGGGGTGACAGCGGATATGGCAATCCATTGTATAGCAACCCTGTTTATATCTGTTAGACGCAAAAATTTTAATTTGGTTGATAAAAGTTGAAAAATCACAGTCATTGGTTATAAGTTATACTACGTAGTGTTTACATTTTGTTAGCAGTGATCAATATAGCTGCGAAATAAA
>JAPPII010000113.1 GCA_028820845.1 Candidatus Poribacteria bacterium | reverse complement strand
TACCAAAACCTAACAAAAATGTCAATAACTTACACAATGTAAACACTACCTAACGCTTTTGGAACGAGGCATGCCGGGATCGGGCGCATCGGGGCATTCTTTTGCGTGGGCAAATGCCTTTGGGAAAGACCCGCGTGAATATCATACCCTCAATCGGCGTTCCTTGGATATGTGGTATCGGTTGGCACATCAGTTTGAAGTAGATATCGGTGTCCGTTACGGTGGTGAGATGCGGTGGGAAAACAGGCCACACCGTGCGGCGCAGCTCCGTCAGCGTATCCAGCAGATACAGGCATGGGGATATCCGTGTCGCCTCATCACGCGGAACGAGGTGTTAGCACTTGAACCACATCTACAACCCGGTGACGTGTTGGCTGCCTCTTTCTCTGAAGCGGATGTTCATATTGAAACGGATACGTTTATTAGGGTATGTCTCCAGTCCATTTATGAATCGGGGGCAGTTGTGCATTCCGAAACTGAAGTCACAGGCTTTGTCCTTCACAACGGTAGCATTACCGCTGTCAAGACCGTTGATACCGAATTTCCGTGTGATGTCGCTGTTTTGGCAAGCGGTGTTCAGACAACTGCGCTCGGATCTCTGGTGGACGTACATATCCCCCAACAGCGGAGTCCGGGGATCGTCATTAAAACGACACCGTGTGCTGAAGTTTTACACAACGTAGCGATCATTCACGCACCTCCGGTGGATGAAAAGCGGCATCAACACCTCCATCTCCGACAACTCGCTGATGGAAGTCTCAGAATCGGGCAGGGTACCCAAGAAGGTATTAATCGTGATGACTCGCAGCAGCACGCTGATGCGCTCCTTGATCGTGCCAAAATTTATTTTCCGGCGATAGGAGATGCAAAAGCAATTCCGACACCGGTCGGCTATCGTCCGATGCCACTTGATGGGTTTCCTATCCTCGGATTTACGAGAGCCGTTCCAAACCTATATATTGCCCTGATGCACAGCGGGGTGACGTTGGCACCTTTAGTGGGTGAAATGGCGGCTCTGGAAATTATTGATGATGTACAGGTAGAGTGGTTCAAACCGTATCGGCTTGAACGGTTTGGATAGATTGTCTGAACCCGGGATTCTGATCAGGATTTTTGTGGTTCGTTTGATTACCATGATGATGAGATCTCCGATAATTATGGTAAATCTGATAATCTTATAAATCATAGTTCAGGCTTTGATAGCGTTCCGTATACACTTTCACAAGATCTCCCTTCCGAAAACCCGGAACAGCCGTAGCACATTCCTGCGCCAAACGTTCGTAATCAATCTCCATTAAGCGTGTTAAGACGGTAGAATCTTTCGCTTTCAAAAGTATCCACTGCTTATTTCGTTCACATCGTTTTTCGTCTGTTTCTCTACGGGAATAGTCTTGCCAACCTTGACACGGTACAGCAAAGTCGAAGGCGTTTTGAAAAACCTTCAGCGCATCTCGTGTGTTGTTGTACTGCCATATCTGAAAATCTTGATGATAAATCGGCAGACGTTTGTATTGGCGCATGTCATGGTGTGTGCTTGCCAGACGCGTCCATATCTGAAATTCCGTATTTACAGAATAAGATTTACCCGTATTGAGATGAAAAGCATCTCTTGGTAGGGGCAATCTACTGATAAAGCGCATGCTCGGGTTAAGCTGTTTGTGGACGATGAATTTGCGGAAATTGACAGGGACAATAAACGCCACAACGTCTGCCAAAGCGGCGGCGTGGTTAAAGAAGGCTATCGCTAATTTACCGCGTTTGCCAAACGGTGGATTGCCTATTATTGCTGTGTCGCTGGTGTCGAATGGGAAGTTGGTGACTGCAAAAAAGTTTTTGCGTTTCACATCATGGCATTTCGGTAAGAGATCTATGCCGAATCGCCTCTGCTTTGGTAGGAGTTTGTAAAAGGCTCCAGTCCCAGCAGCAGGCTCTACGAAAAAGAGGTCGCCGGGGCTCCGGTTCAGGGTTGAAAGCGTGTCGGTGAAATGCTTCCAACACGCCATAGCGACCTCTGGTTTCGTATAAAACTGGTCGAGTGAATTCTGCAAATTGTTCACCTATTTAGCAAGCCTCTGCCAGTTGGGATAGCACGCCAGAATATATTTAGCGCGGCGTTACTCAAAGGGTAGCAACTTTCCATCTTTGACAATCAAGACCTTCGCGTCGTAAATCGCATCACCATTTGCATCAAACGAGAACTTACCGAAGATTGTATCAAAATCTCTGATATTAGCGAGGGCATCTCGAATTGAAGTCGCATCAGTTGATTGGGCATTCGCGATTGCCGCCGCCAAAATATGGAGCGCGGCATACGATCTCGCGGCGTAGTTATTTGGTGCCGTGCCGTATATCTCACTGTAATTCTGGATGAAGGCTTGATTTCCGGGTGTGTTGATTGAGGTGTTCCAGTTTATAAAAGTTATCGCACCCTCAGCAGCGGGACCTGCGGCTTGTACATCTTCTGCAACCAATGTACGCATTACAAAGGGAACGGATATACCGAGTTCATGCCCCTGCATTAGGATTCCAGGCTTTTCTGGTGATAAGCTTGAAACAAAAATAATATCAGGGTTCAGTGTCTGTATTCGGGTTAATTGTTCACGAAAGTCGGTATCGCCGCCTTGGAAGGTTTCAGTGGTTAGTACTTCAATACCGCGAGCCTTGAGTACTTCCCGGACTGCCGCATCTCCATCCGTAGAGAAAAGATCTATTTCATCATATAACGTAGCAGCGGTTTGATAGTCCAGTTTTGCCTCTGTCACTTCAATACCGGCAGGAATAAGTTTATCCGTGGTAAGTGAGACGCGAAAAACAAAGTCTCCAATCGCGCTGAGACCACGAGCAGAAGAAGTCGAGCTTATTGCCACAACCTGATTCTCTTGGGCAACCGGGAAAGTCATCTCGGTTTGACTGGAGGTAGCAGATCCGAAAATGACAGACACACCTTCTTGATGGATCAGTTTATTGAAAGCCGCAACGGACCCTTCGGGGGTACTCTGATCATCTTCAATGATGAATTTGAGTTTCGCGCCGTTGGATTGTGTGCTATTAATCTCGCTAAGTGCTAATTCAAAGCCTCGCTGCATTGGCACGCCAAATGAGGTATTAAGTCGTCCTGTCAGAGGTAAGACGACTCCAACGGCAATTTCCTGACTGGGTTCTGCCATCTGAGGTGTGGCGGGCTGAACAATTTCGGAGACCCGTTCACAAGAAGATAACCCCACAATCAGCACAGTAATCACGAATAAAGACGTGAGTGTTACAATTTTTCTAATGTTCATAAAATTCCTTTCATTGCATATAACATGTATGCTTTATTTTGTTGATGGCACGTAAAATGCCTATTGCTTTTACTTTTCTTAATTATATCATTTTCGCGTCCAAAATCAAATTAAAATCGATGTGGATCTGTTTCTATGTACTTGATTAATTTTCAGTTGTGCGGTATATTATAGGGAATTCAAGCGTCAGCATCTGAGATGGAGCAGTATGACAACTGAAACAAAATTACCGATCCGCTGGGGAATTCTCAGCACAGCAAATATCGCTACAAAGGTTGCCCGCGCAATTCATCTCGCCCGGAACGCGGATTTAGTTGCAGTCGCAAGTCGGACAGAAGAACGCGCTGCAACATGGGCAAAAGAACACAATGTCCCCACGGCTTACGGCACATACGATGCGCTTCTCGCCGACGAATCACTTGATGCTATCTATATCCCTTTGCCCCCTTCCCTCCACGCTGAATGGACAGTCAAAGCAGCCGAGCACGGCAAGCACGTTCTCTGCGAAAAGCCGCTCGCCGCAAATGCTGACGAAGCCGTAACCATGGCAGATGCTTGTCGCCAAAATGGTGTGCAACTGATGGACGGTGTCATGTGGGTTCACCACGAACGCACTGCAGCGATGAAACAGAAGTTAATAGATGACACCCTCGGACGCCTCCGCCGAGTAACTACCGCATTCACTTTCAATTGGGATACAATCCCTGCTGGCAATATTCGGGCAATGAAAGAATTCGCAGGCGGAAGCCTCGGCGATTTAGGCTATTATTGCGTCCGAGCGATTCTCTGGGCTTATGGAGGTATGCCGACACAGGTCTTCGCAACAGCCCGTTATAAAGTAGGTGTTGATTTCAATCTTGCCGGCATCCTCTGGTTTGACAATGAACGTATTGCCACTTTGGATTGCGGGTTTGATACAGCACTGCGGAAATGGTTCGAGGTTGCTGGCACGCGTGCCTCGATTGTCTGTGATGATTTCACTGTCCCTCTATCTGAAGATTCTGCTCGGTTCTGGGTTCACGGACCGGATGGCAATGAACGAAACACTGTTGAGGGTTGTATTCAGGAGGTCACGATGATTGAAAGATTCTCTCAGATTGTGCAATCTGGAAACCTTGAGACGGAGTGGTCGGATGTAGCAGTGAACACAATGCGCGTCTGTGATGCGCTCCTTGAATCACATCAACATGGGGAAATTATCAGACTCTAAGGAGATTCTCTATGAAAATTACAAACATCGAAACTTTTATTGTGGACGCGGGTTGGCGTCCTTGGACTTTTGTTAAGGTAGAAACCGATGAAGGTATCACCGGCTATGGCGAATGTAGTGATGGTAGAAACCCCAATGGCGTAGTGGGAACTATTAAAGACTTTACCCCCTTGCTCATCGGACGCGATCCACGTCCTTACGAGATGCGGTTTTGGGATATGATTCGCGGCTCTCGGCAAAGTCCCGGCGGCATCGCTGCAAAAGCGATCGCGGGTATTGAGTGTGCACTCGTGGATATTAAGGCGAAAGCGTTGGGAATCTCCGTGGTCGAACTTTTCGGGGGACCGACACGTGATGATGTGCGGGTCTATTGGTCACATTGCGGGAGCTCTCGTGCGCGTAATTACGAACTCATAGGCGTTCCGCCTCTAAAGTCGATGGATGACATCGCAGCGTTAGGTCGTGAGGTGGTCGAAAGAGGATTCACAGCTCTCAAAACTAATGTCATTTTTCCCGGCGACACGGCATCTGTCCATTTTGGCGGCTTCGGCGGCGGACCGGGGACGACTGATGGGAATGTATCATCTCAGGTGCTACGGCATATTGAAACTTTGATCGGCACCTTCAGAGAGGCAGTCGGACCCGATGTCGGTATCAATCTCGATTTGAACTTCAATTTTAAGCCAGAGGCATGCATGCGGATTGCCAAAGTACTTGAACAGTTTGACATGTTGTGGTTGGAGATTGATATGTATGACCACGAGGCTATCCGTCAAATCAAAGATTCCACAACGACAAAAATATGCACTGGCGAAAACCTCTATTACATGCGTGAGTATCTACCTTATTTCGAGTGCCGTGCTGCTGATGTCTTTATGATAGATGTGCCGTGGAATGGATTCGCGCCTTCAAAGAAGATCGGGGACTTAGCAAACGTGTTCCAACTTAACGTTGCACCTCATAATTACTACAGCCACCTCGCCACCCACATGAGTGCGAGTCTCTGTGCTGTCCTGCCTAACGTACGTATTATGGAGATTGATATTGACGATGTTCCGTGGAAGGACGATTTGACGACTCACGTTCCAGACATTACAAATGGCTACATGAAAATACCGACGCGTCCGGGGTGGGGCACTGATCTCAACGAGGAAGTTGCGAAAGCACATCCCTGGCCTGATCGGAGAGGGGAATGGTAAACGGCTGCCGTGAGGTTAGTGTAAAATGGCGACATCATCGGCACTATGGACAGGGTGTGGACTCAAGTTGTAATTGCCATCCAACGAAATATCGTCAACCCTGATGACTTCTCCTGAACTTGCAGACTGGTGCATAGCGAAAAACGTTTGGACGACGTGTAGATTGCTGCGTCCGTGTGTGATAGGCTTCTCTCCATTACGTAGACACTCCAAGAAGTGAGCCATCACATTCCCGAAGGCATCAGGAAACCATGTCCCCTCTATTGACGGTTTGATTTCGCGGACCTCCGGTTCCGTGAGATGGACGGTCATGTCCTCACTGTTCCCGTAAATTGCCCCTTTAGTCCCTTGAATGCGAATTTCCTCGTGTGGGTGTTGCAAGTTGCGTCCGGGGTTGGCGAGGAACGCCCAGTTACACGAAAGCAAGCCTTGAATACCACTTCGACTTGTAAAAAGGGCAACAGACACAGTTTCGCCTGCTTCAATAGACCTGTCGTGTCCATGTGCTTGACAATAAACACTCTCGTATTCGCCGAACCATTTATAGACGAGTCCGATGTGATGCACTTGCATCGCTGGGATCAAATGGCGTTCGGGGAACTCGGTGTAGAATCCATTGCAGGTTATTGAGACATGATAAATCTCGCCGAGGTGTTCAGCGTTGATGTAGGGTTCAATGGCGAGGAAGCCCGGCACGAAGCAGGAATTCTGGTTCACCATAAGCTCCACGTTGTGTCGCTCACAGATCTCCACCATTTCAACGGCTTGCCTCATCGACATTGAGAACGGTTTTTGGCAGAGGATATGTTTACCTGCTTCAGCAGCGGCTTGGACGATAGGGGAACGGATCCACGGCTGTACTGCCATATCAATCACATTGACATTGGGATCAGCAATCAGGTCGGTGATACGGGTATAACGTTTATCAATCTGAAACTGCTCTCCAACCTCGTTAAGACGTGTGATGTCTTTATCGCAGATCGCAGTAACTTGTAGATTTTGACGTTGATAACCGAGTAGGTGCTGTTGTCCGATACCCAGTCCAATTAAACCGATGCCAAGTTCTTGTTTGTCTGTCATTGTGGCGATTATCCTCTAAATCAGACTATGGGATAATTATATGCCCAATCCTTCGTCAATTTCGCGCTGATACGTATTGATGGATTCATTCAGCATCTCGTCCAGTTGAACGATCTGACCGGTTGCGCCAGACTCAAGTATAGCATAGGAGACAGCAACCGAACGGGTGCCTTGATATGCATCAACCTCAACTTCACCATTTCCAGCAATAGCTTCAGCGAAATCTCCATATTCAATAGCGATAATCTTCGCGTCAATTTGCGTAAACGGCAATTCATAGTTCCACAACCGATTGCCACCGAATAGATCTGTTGTAACAGCATCTAAGTGAAAATCCGGAACGAGATCCAAGAGTCTTTCGTCGCTGAGTGGTTCCTGTCCGTCAATGTTAAGGGTGATAAGTCTACCGCTTCGGTCTCCAGGGAGCGTCATAGAGCCTTGGGATCCGTGAATTTGGCGGAGCCAGCCCCCTTGTCCCCATGCGGCGTGCTCCTCAATATATTGCCCGACAACACCACTTTTGAAAGTCAAGGTTGCATACGCTGCGTCTTCTGCAGTTGCTTCAAATTCAGCAGGCATCTCGCGTTGCCATTTCGTATAGACCCCCGATGGGTTAGAACCAGACTCACCGGTCACCGCTGCAGCGTTGTACCGGATGGGTTCGTGGAGCCGTGTTTGTGCGTAGACGGTATCAACTTCACCAAGTAGATACTCAATCATATCGGCGTAGTGAACACCGACATCCAGCAACACGCCGCTCTGATCCTTCTGATGTCGCCAGACGGAGATGGTCATACGGTTTGTGCCGCCGATTGCATGGTGGATGAGAAAGCGCGGCGTGCCGATGACTTCGACATCAAGAAGTGCCTTCGCAAGTCGATTAATTGGGTCGCGCCGATAGTTTTCGGCAACACTGAGGATTGCATCGGATGCGTCAGCGGCACGTCGAATGAGGTTACACGCTCGGACGGTCAGACCCATCGGTTTTTCTACCATGGTATGCCAGCCGCGTTCAAGTGTTTCTATGGCGACAGTATGATGGTACGGCGGCGTAGTCGTCACGTCCACGGCATCTACACCGACTTCAGAAAGTTCTTCCAGGCTCCCGACAACAGCCGGTTTTTGACCGAAACGTTCTTCGGCTTGTGCAGCGAGAGACTCAGCATTAGCGAGGACCGGGTCACACGCGCCGACGAGGTTAAACCGGGTCCATCCGGCACGATGGAGTTCCGCCAATCCGTACATGTGTCGATGTCCCATCCCACCACATCCAACGATTGCCAATCTAATTTTATCCATTTTCTTCCCTCGCAGCAGGAGAGTGCTTCACGGCGCACGCTCTCTAATTATTAAGTACTGCTTCTAACCGTTTGAGATCAACTTCCAATTGTTCAGGATTATCACGGTAAAGTTGGGAACGGGTTATCACTTTTTTTGCGTATCTTTTGCCTCTGCTAATAAGAGTACCGCGCACCCGGACCCTACCAGGTCCAACATTGTAAGCACCAAGTGTCAGCGTTAAATCACCGCTGTATTTCTCTAAAAGTCTCTTGTAATAGGTTAAACCGGCGTGCAGGTTTTTGGTTGGGTTAAAACGTTCATCTATGTTCGCGTTCTGGGTTGGTTTGCGTTTATTGGAGTACTTTGGTACCTTGAGTCCAAGTTCCTGCGCCGTGTGAGGCATCATCTGCATTAAACCGACTGCTCCACTTTTAGACACAGCGAGTGGGTTAAAGTTGGATTCAGCGTAAACGATAGCAAGGAGGAGTTCTACATCAACGTTATATGCTTCTGCAATCTGAACTGCTTTGTATTTTGAGGGGGTTTGTACTGATTGTTGCGTTTGAATTATCTCGTTCGCTGTTTTTGGGTGTATTGGGGTCGTTTCTTCGAGATGAGGCTGCTGTTTTTCTGTCTGAATTTCTGGTTTTTGTGAAATAGGTTGCTGTTCGCCAAAAGACATGCCGAACGAAACGAGGTGTTTATATTCGAGAGCTCCGTGGTTGAGATAGGTGTAATGAAGCTGCTTTCCGAGTTGGTTGAGTGAAAATCCAGCACTCCATGATTGCGCCAGGGCATTAGTGTTAAAGGAGAATGCTGAACCGACTCGAGCGGCGATCGTTCCGTTTCCGATTTCTAGGCTCGTGCCGAAGCCAGGGTCGGTGATGTTTAATCGGTTGTGCCATCGAATGATGGGGTGGGGTGTTAGGGCTGCTCCGAGAGCAAGCTGCTGGTCAAAAGTTTGCAGAATCTGTCCGCTTTCATGTCGGATGGTTACACCGGAAATGTCACGGAATCGCATTCCGACTGTCAGATAAGGATTGAGTTCTGTCATCATACCGATGTCATAATTTTGTGCCCAGCGGCTGCCGTAATAAGGGGCCCGACTGTATCCGGTACTGGCACCGAGTTGGAAGGGTCCCAGTTTTCTTGCATAAGAAAAGAGGGCTTGGTTACTGCCGAGTTCAAAACTGCCGATTGGGTTGGAAGCATGTTCTAACAGAAAGCGGTCGCCGCCATTTAAATCAAGGAAATTTATGCCAAACGTCCCGATTGGGTTGATCGGATATGCGAGGGAGAGTGCGCCTTGTGAGAGATCGTAAATCAGATTGCCCCGTTGAAGTGTGGCGAGTCCTGCGGGGTTCCAAAGGGGGCTTGTCGCGTCATCTACGGTGCTAATAAAAGCTCCACTCAACCCAAGTCCCCGTGTGCCAACCTCAGGTCTCAAATTGAGCGGATCTGAGAGTGTATCTTTTTCATTGGAGAAATACAAGAGTAAGAGAAAAATAGGGACTATGAACAGCCAGCCTCGTTTACTGTATGCTAAGATACTGCGTTGGTTTTTCACTTCTGCCTTTGTACCTAATTTCAAAATGTAAGTGAGGTCCTGTCGAAATCCCTGTATTGCCTGAAAGACCGATTACCTTTCCTTGAGATACCCACTGTCCACTTTTTACTTTAATACGCGATAGATGTCCGTACCACGTTGTAAAATCATCTTCATGCTCTATGCCGACGACCTTCCCATAGCCGCCTTTCCGTCCGGCAAAAATCACTTTACCATCTCTGGATGCATAGACGCGTGTCCCCGTAGCCGCGCGGAAATCTATCCCATTATGCATCTGGTAGCGACCCGTCACAGGATGAGGTCGATAGCCGTATTTTGAGGTCACGACTAATGGAACTCGGAGTGGATTCGCGAAAGTAAAAGAATCCTCACCGTTTGGAATCCGAATTCTTGTGCCAATCTGCAAGTACTGGGAACGCGCAGAAGAAATTCCATTGACCCTTTGCAGATCCTTTAATTCGACGTTATAGCGGCGCGAGATATTCCATAAAGTATCACCTGCTTTAACAAAATACCAAGTGTCCTGAGTGGATGTTCCAGGAATCAGCAATTTTTCCCCGATTTGCAACCGCTTGGTTAACTTAATCCGGTTGGCTTGGGCAATTGACTTAAGAGGTACTTTGTATTTCCGGGAAAGTCCCCACAACGTATCTCCTTTTTGAACCAAATGTTGCTGCCCACCTGCATTTGATTTTGTCCCAGCGAGTGCGACGATAAACAAAACAGTTGTAAAAACGTGAATTAAATTTCTCTTCATTTCATGTGATACCCTAAATGTAAAATAAAGGCATATCCTGTCAGCGTACCAACTAAACTGTTAGCATATTTCCACAGGATTGCTTTTATTAACTAATTTCTGACAGTCAATAAGACTGTTTTGGTTTCCGAAAAAATTTGGGTATCGGTATCAATGCCAGAAGTTCCCACTGAGACCACTTCGCTAATTACTGTCACAACGAGTTGGATAACCTCAACTTGGACGTTTTCCCCATTTAGCGTATCAGGAGCAGTCCAAGTGACTGCATTTTCACTGGGTGTGGAAAGTTCGCCATGTTTGGTAATATTCAGCCAGTTCAATGTGACACTGGTACCTCTAACCCCTTTCACCGAAGCCGTAAGTTCCGTTTCTTCACCTGGCATCACCGTTTTCTTTGTAACGGTGATAGTTACGTCCAGATCGGTGATTTGCCCCGGTTCTTCTATGTCTTGGTTTTGTGTAAGTTCAACGATATCGTCGCTGGTTTCACCGGCCTGTGTTGTGGTATCTACATCTGATACTGGGTTGTTTAGGTTACTACCACCACAGCTTGTTAAACTTAATACCAAACCAAGTAGGAGCATGCAAAAAGATATTCCAAGGAATTGAGATGCTCTCATGACACCATCCTCTCTTCATATTCATATCTGGCAAAACGTTTGTATATTCTGAATCCGACAGAATCGACAAATAGGCTTCTAAGGAACACAGAATGGCTATTCATCGTTTCTGTGATTTCATGTGCGTTGTTCTTGTAAGATTGCCCCTGGTTTTTGAAGATAAACGCACATATTGAACCTTAATCGTTCAAAAAGACCTTGTTGATACAAACGTATGTGAAGAGAGTAGGTTACAAGAAAAAATCAAACAAATCGTAGAGTAGATGTATCGTATACTAAGGGGTTAGGCTGGGAGGATTAATCCCAGCCTGAAAAATTGTTATCTTGCCGTATTTTCTATTTGTTCACGTAAGAATGCGATAATATCAGCAATGTCTTGGTCGCTAAGAATGTCTGGGGCATAGAACGGCATAAGAGAACCGCCGCCTCGGATTTTAGTGGCCCAACGCGCCATCGTTGCATCAACATTACGCGGTGCTCTGGATCGGACGAGTTGCGTACCGATTCCAGCTTTCTTAACCGTTGGGTGACAAGTAATACAGGCGCGTCCGAAAAGTTGCCAACCGTTGCCTGCGTCGCCACTCATGGCAGCGATTGTCTCACCAGCTGCTTTTTTAGCGTCATCGTCAAGCATGGCAATTTCAAACTCAGGTCCCTTGTTGTCCCCGGAAATAACTTCAAAATAAGCCATAAGTGCTTCGGCATGTTCTGCTGGAATTGCGGTAGGATTGACTTTATCGTGTGGCACTCTCTGCAAGAAGTGTTCATAACAAAAACCGCCACCACCGGCTGCACGTGCAAAATCTGCACCTGTGATCATCCCGCCTTTTGCCGCTCCACGGTGAGGAACACCCACCACACTATGTCCCGCGCGGATTAAACCATCTGGGTTTGCTGTGTCATCGAAATCAGCGTGGCAGTTTGCACAAGCAAGTCCAGTCGCTTTTGACGGATCGATTGTGCCTTTAAAGGTTGGATCGTGAAAAAGTTCTCGCCCCAGCTGCGCTTTATCTGACATTTGGGCTTGTGTAAGAAGGACAAGCACCATGATTAAAACGCCACAGAGGCTCAAGGAAATGAATTTACGCATCATAAACTCCTTTTAAGCATGCATTTCTTTAATATTTTACCAAATATTCCACTTGTTGTCAATAAAAAAGTGCATTAAATCAGAGTCATTCAATTGTCGTTTTTTCGCATTTCCGCGTAGGGATCGCGAGCACAGCTCGCTCCTACGGTGAAGAGATATCAGGCAAAAATTGAAATTATTGGAAAATTGAATGCCTCTGACATTAAATGGAATACTGAAGGGTTGGACCGCCTGAATTTGCTATATGAGGGCGTTTAAAGTGATTCTAACACGGCGATATAAGGCAAATTTCTATACTGCTGTGCATAATCAAGACCATACCCAACCACAAAGGCATCTGGAATCTCGAAACCTATATAGTCAATAGCGACAGGGACTTGACGTTGGGAAGGCTTGTTGAGCAGTGTGCAGACTTTAACAGTTTTCGGTTTTAGGGTCTGTAGATGTTCACGGAGAAATTTCAAGGTGTGTCCAGTGTCGACAATGTCTTCTACAATAAGCACATGCCGTTGTTTGAGGTAGTCGCTGCCGCCTTGAATAAGTTCCATTACTGAGGGTTTCGTATTATTGTGGTAGCTCATAAGTTGCACGAATTCAAATCGGAGTTGAACTTCTCTGGCTGGATTTTCAAGTTGTGCTCTAAAGATAGCACGTGCGAGATCCGCGAAGAATAGGACACTGCCCCGAAGCACACCCAGCAGAACGAGTTCTTGGTTTTTGTAATCGGTGACGATCTGGGTGCCAAGTTCATGAATACGATTCTGAAGATGTGATTCGGAGATCAAAACAGATTCAGGAAGAGGATTCGTTGCTGACATAACGTAGGTAAAGATATTGCTGCGTACTCGGTTTAATCTTGAATGGTTCACAGGTAGTGTAACCGATGAGCCACAAAACCTGATCCCCGCAGACGAGCAGTGGAATGCTATCGCGTTTGTAGCGAGGGACCTTGGCATCTATGAAAAAGTCCTTAACCTTCTTGGTTCCTTGCATACCATAAGGCTGAAATCGGTCCCCTCGCTGCCGATTACGTACTATGAACGGAGATACCTCTGCAAATGTTTCCTTTAGTTTTTCATAATCAAATATCGCTTCAAACTTGCCGTCTGATGGTGTAAGTGTCTCATGAGACGAGACCTCGCCGACTTCTGCAGTTATCTCGGCTTTTAAAGCCATAATAAGTGTTTTGCCGGGGACAACAAGCGAATGGGTGAAACTGTTCGACTCGCCGATGAGAGAAAGTTCAGCACTCGTGCCTCTCTCGAAAACGAGATGTTGATATACGCGTCTGAACCGTAAACTGTTCGGGAGTGCCACTGCGGTGTTAGGTACGTTCCCTTCGATAAGATTTAGCATTGCTTCATAATGCACGAAGTAGAGATCGTTCATGTCGCCTAACATTTCAGCGACGCTCTGTCGCAACACACGTCTCTGTAACGCGATGTGATACTCTCGGAATTTCGTTCTGTTGAGGACGATACTGTTTGGTACTGCAGCCTTATCCGTGTCCGATATCCGACACGCCTCGAACGCTGCGAGTGCAATTGTATTGAGATATTCCGACTCAGCACCTAACACATCGGCAGTACGGGTTAATCCTGTTCTGATGTTCGGATTATAGTTGTTTTCAAGCAGCGGTATCAGTTCATGACGGATACGGTTGCGAAGATAACGTTTATCCGTGTTGGTTGCGTCGTGCCGTGGTGTTACACCTATGGAAGCGAGAAATGCCTCAATTTGCTGGCGTGTAGACCCTACAAGCGGACGGATAATCTTAAGGTCTCTCACGGGGGCAATGCCTGTCAGTCCAGTGGCACCGCTGCCCCGAATGAGGTTCATCAAGACCGTTTCGGCGGTATCATCCTGATGGTGCCCTAAAGCTACCTTAGTGGCTCCGACTTCTGTACAAACAGTGTCGTAAAATTGGTTTCGCGCCTTGCGACCGGCGGCTTCTACTGAGAGTTTCCACTTTTTCACCAAACGAGGGACTTTGGCACGTCGGACGGTAAACGGCAAGTCTAATAGTGATGCGTGTTGTTGGACAAAATCGGCATCAGCGTCAGCGTCAGGACGGAGACAGTGATTTAGGTGCACAACATGAAACCAACAGTTGAGTTGTGTGTGTAAAGCGTGCAATCCATATAAGAGTGCGAGCGAGTCCGCACCGCCTGAGACAGCAACAAGCACTGTTTCATCGGGTTCGATCATATTGTGTTGTGAAATGAGGCGATGCATCTGTTGGACAAAGTTGGTTGTCATAAGGCGTGCCTATTTTTGACAGCAAGTTTTGGCTTGCAAGCGGCACCAAAAGGACAATGCCGGTGCGGAGAGTCGAACTCCGGACAGCACGATTATGAGTCGTGTGCTCTACCACTGAGCTACACCGGCACTTTTCGGGGTAGGTTTACAAACTTTATCCGAAAATCTACATTAAGTATAACACATAAGAGAAGAAAAGTCAAAATTTAAGTTCTATCAGATACGCTACCGCATCCGCGCATCCGATTTCAGTCGTCCCCAGTAGGTTGCAAGTTTACCATTCGCCTCAACTGCAAAGGCTGGAATTTCTTCGCCGTTGATGGTGAGATTGTCGTAATGAACATTTGCCGAATGGGTAATAAAGCCGATGCGTCCACTGTCTCGGAATTTTGCATCGTCTGCATCGTCAAATAGGAGTTCATCATCAATGAAACATTGGTAGTTCTGCCCCTCTGCGACGACCTTGAGGCGATAGGTCTCGCCAACTTCCGGTTCAACCGGTAGAGGGGTTGCGAGGTGGTCCCATTGATTCTCTTTCCAGCGTGAGAATTGGCATTTATGCTGGTCGGTGCGGATCCAGTATCGCATGGCGTTGTCTCCGTTCGTATCGGCGCGAATGAGCAAACCTGCCGCATTTATACCCACATTTTTCACCAAGGTTACATCCACTTCAACGGTATAATCTGTCCAATCTTCGTCACCGAACATCGTTTTGGCGTACTCTGCGCCAGAGGTTTCGGCATAAGCATCTTTCTCTATTTTCCACTCGCCTTTGACTTCATTCCAGCCGTCTGGAAGCCCTTTGTCGAAATTTTCCTGCCATACGCCTCCGGTGGCAGTTGAGGTTAATATGGCGATCATGAACATAATGGAGACTACATTTGAATAACGCATCGGTTCCTCCAATCTACCCGTTTGCGGATAGAGACTGTTTAATATCTATCTGTCTCATTGCGGATTTGCTGAAGGCTCTAACAACTCACTATTCGTTTAAAAAAACAGACCCTGTGATCGTGTTCTCTGGCCATCCACGATTATCTTACCACGAAGCAGAAAGAGATTCAAGAAAATCAGATATCAGATCGAAGTGCATCAATTGGTGAGAGTCGAGAGGCACGCATCGCAGGATAAAGTCCAAAGCCAACACCTATCACCGTGGAAAGGCATACCGAAATCAGTATCCACGGCAGAGATAGCACTACTGGCCACTTCGGTACAATAGGGACAAGTTTCACTGCCAACGCTGCCATTCCGTGTGCTGAGAGATGACCTAAACCGATGCCGAGAATCCCACCGCAAACACATAAACTAATCGATTCAGTGAGAAACTGCCAGAAAATGTCTCGTCGTCTGGCACCGACTGATTTTCGTAGACCGATCTCACGTGTTTTTTCACCGACCGAGACGAGACAGATGTTCATGATGCTAATGCCGCTGACAAATAACGAAAAACTTGCGATGCCGCCCAAGGCGATTTTTATCACGCTTTCAATGTGGTTGAGTCGATGCAAGCTGCGTCGGGGTATCCAATAACCGACAAAATCATCAGTGCCTCTGTGTCTTTTACGCAGCACTTCCCGAACAGATTCGATAACATTATCAATCTCTGCTTCTTCTTCAAAAAAGACAACGATTCTTTCAATATAACGTCTTCCAGAGAGCCTTTGCTGGTGGGTTGTCAGCGGGACACAGACGATGTCATCCAGGGACCCGTATCTGTGGAGACTTCTACCCTTAGGTGCCATGATACCGACAACACGACACCGAACAGGTGGCTGCCGCCGTAACTTAATTTTCACTTCATGTCCTAAAGCGGATCCCTGTCCAAAGAGGTCTATAGCAGCTTCGGCACCGAGGACACACACTTGTGCTGCAGTATCGATATCGTTTTGAGAGAAAAAACGCCCTTGCTGGACTTGCCATCGCAGTCCACGATCATAATCTGCTGTTACACCCTCCACAGGCAGGTGGACTTTACTTCCCTGTCTATTGGTAAGCGTTCCATAATATCTATCGTTTTTTGGCAAAACGAAGGTGACATCTGGGCATTCTGCTTCAATAGCGTGTACATCTTCAAATTTATAACGCTCGGTTGTATACCGTAAAATACGACTGCGTCTCCAAATAGCGAAGCGAGTCCAGAATTGTATTTGGTTAACTCCACCGAATTTATCAATATCTTCCGCGATAATTTGTTTCGCACCGTCCCCGATCGCTATCATGCATAACACACTGGCAGTTCCGATGAGGATACCGAGTATAGACAACACCGCGCGGAGTCTATTTTGTAGAATATGGATGATACCTGCAGCAATTGCATCATGGAACTTCATGAGAATAAATACTCCGTTTATCGGTTAGGCTAGTGAATACGAGCGGAAGGGACCACTCGCGGAATGACACAAGATATGGAATCCCTCCAGTTATTCGTACCTGCCCTGCTTTTTCTTGCCATTCGTCTGGATTGCTGAGTGGATGTGCTGTTTTCGACATAAGGAACATAAGGCGTAAATGCTCATCTGTATTTCGGAGCTCGTCGGCATCAAGTTCTACAAGGAGAACTGCATTTTGAGGGAGCTTCGTTTCAGCATAAGTCGCAATCTCTGCCAATGTTTTTGTCCTTCTGTTGCGGGATGTAATTTGCCATGCGCCGATTATAGTGTGAACACCGAGGATAAATAGACTTGTGATTGTAATAATTGTACTAACTCGAAAAATTAACGCTTTGCGTCCTTGCATCCATAACAAGCATCTATTTACCGCCTCACCAAAGAGTAGGAGGAAGGCTGGCATGCCGATGAGCGTTGCTGAGGGCGTTTTTGTTGCCGCCAAGAGATGCGGAATGAGCACGCCAAAACCCCAGGCATAGGTGAGTGTCAATCCGATGTTCTCTTCGGAAAACAATTTCCAAAATAAGACCAGTGTTGCTAAACATACTGGAATATAAAAGATGCCGTAAAGCCTAGGACCGTAAACCAAGATGACCTTGTGCCAGGGCCCAGCCCAATTCTCAATGTCTGTTGTTAGATGAAGCCATGTGTATAAATGTTCGTGTCGAAATTCAACAGGGAACTGAATTGCTGTCCAAAGCGTCCACGGTAGTGCTGTTAGCAGAAATACACCTGTTAATCCAAGTACGTGTCTCCCTCGAATATGGATCTCCGTTTGCTTCGCCATTCCAAGCGCGGGAGCAATCCACGCTGTCACGACTAAGCCTGTTACAATCAAAGCGAGATACGATTTGCTGAGAAAAGCACATCCCTGTCCAAATCCCGCCAAAGCGAGTTCCGCCCATTTTCTTGTGCGTAATGCTCGCACGAAAAAATAGATCGCAAATTCTGTCCAAAATAAAAGAGAGATGTCAATAGCATCACTGAATTGATAGCCGTGTATTAGCCGCATCAAAAACGGAGAGAACGCTTGAATTGTAGCGGCGATAAAACCTGCCTGCCGACTCAAGAGTTCCTTACCGATGAGATATGTCAACCACACCGCGAGCGTGCTTAAAATCACAGATGGCAATCGTAGTGCCCAAGTCTTAACCCCGAACAACCAATAAGAGCATGCGATCTGCCATAACCCGAGAATCGGTTTATGCAACCACACGTGGTTGGCACCCCAATCAAAGGCAAAGGTTGGCAAGATAAGGAGTGTCAATCAGCGTCGGTTTGAATGGGTGGTTGAGAAGATTTTTCGCAACGAGCGCGTGACAACATTCATCCGCTGAACCGAGAGACGCGTGTCCAAGATGGCGGAACTTCAGTAAACTTGAAGACAGAATTACCACGAGAAGCAGCAGGTTGTAAAATACCCATTTCTTGTTGGATCTGCAGGAAATAATCTGTTCCATAGTGCTGCTGCACCTGCTATAGATAAGGAGTCATATCCCACAATAGTATGGTACCATCAAAGCTTCCACTTGCCAAGAGGGTGCTATCAGGTGAAAATGCAAGGGACTGAATGTCAGTGGGATGTCCCCAGAAGGTTGCTATGTTTTTCCCAGTAGTAACTTCCCATAAACGAATGGAAAGTTTTTTTTGGCTCATATTTGATATATGCCACGCCCCGGAAGCCAAATAGCGACCACAGGGGGAAAACGCCAATGTAAATGGCCACTGACACCCGCGGGGAAGTTGTATTGAGTAAAGCGTTTTATAATTTACTGTCGACCATAATCGAAGTTCACTATACAACCCCCCGGCAATTATATTGCCACAGGGGGAAAATGCGACTGTCTCTATAGCGAGGGTAGAGTCGCTGTTGTTTGTTCTCTTTGATAGCGATTTCAGTGTTCGTTGAACTTCATTATAATTCCCTTTATACTTACTTGCATCTAAGCGTGAATTTAGGGATAAAGAAGTAATAAGTGCGTTACGTTCAATGTCCCATAGTAGGGCAGTTTTGTTCTCAGATGCAATCACAAGTTGTTTTTCATTAGGACTAAATACCAGAGATCGGATCTGATCTAAGTGTTCTGTAAGTTTACTCAACTTTTTACAACTATAGACATCCCACACATATATATTTCCTTCTAAATCTGCTGTTGCTAACCGTTTGCCTGTGGGCGAGAACGCCATAGCGTACAACCGTTTTTGGTGTTTTCTGAACTTGGCAATTAGTTGACCTGATTTTCCAACATTCCACACTTTGGCGGTTGTCTCGTGAATACTGGCAGCGAGGGTATCTCCAGAAGGTGAGCACACAAACGAACGAATAGCATTATTTTTCGCGAATATTGTCTTCAAACCTTTACACTTAATATCCCAAAATGGAATGGCACCACCATCCAAACTCATTAAAGTCTTCCCATCTGGTGAGAATGTTGTTGAAATAGGGACACTAGTATGTCCAGAGATAGATGATGTTGTGGAAGGGATATTAGCTGTCCAGATTTTTAACCCATATTGGGTTGCAACAGCCAATTGTGTCCCGCAGTCCGAGAAACGTGTGGCATGAACAAGTCCATGGTGTTTGAAAGTGTCAAATTTTTCGCGCCGAAGCACATCCCAAATTACTGTCTTGTTTCGATAATTCCCCGCTGCTAGTAGGGCACCGGAAGATAAGTAACAAGGTGTTACACGATACTCTGCATATTCAGTAAACGTCATATCTTGTATGCTTCTCATGAGATTCCACACTTGCAATGTCCCATCTCGGTCTCCTGATGCTAGAAATTGTGCACACGGCGAAAAACACACAGAATATACCGAATTTGTATGGCCGGTGAGACAAGCAATTTTTTTATTTTTTTTCACGTTCCACACTGAAATGTTGTAGTCGAGATTCGCTGACGCGAGCAATTGACTATCTCGCGAAAAAGATAATGGTATAACAGTTGACCATCGACTGGATTTTTTTTTTGTTCCGGTGAATTTTGCAATCATATCTGCAGTTTCCAAATCCCATACGTAAACAATATCCTCACTTCCAGATGCGGCAAGGCATTGCCTATCGGGAGAGAAAGTAATTTGCTTCACAGGCATCTTTCTGTCCATAAGGCCCGGAATTTTTAGTTGAGCCAAAATGTTTGCCTGCTGAACATCCCATATTGTAATGTTGCCATCCCAATTGCCTGTTGCAAGCAACTGTCCATCATCAGAAAAGGTAACAGCAGAAACTAATCCTTGCCCAGTTTCCCACAAGGCAGTAGGAGATAAATCTGGCAGCTGGTACCACCACAGACCTATTCGACTTCCGACAGCGAGACACTTTCCATCAGGAGAGAATGCCATATCATGTACACATCCGCGTCCGAATCTAGCGATCGCACCATTGGGTAATGCCCAAGTCGTTATATCACCCTTGCCAGGGCAAGGCCCATGTTGGGGTTGGGGAAATTGGTTTTCGCTTCTCATTAAATTGTTGTTTGATCTTATGGTGAATTCAGTAATTAATGGCTTGTGCTATAGAATTTAGGTTGAATGTGCGCTGGATGCGTTCAGAGAAAGCATAGACAGTATGCTTGTGCTATAGAATTTAGGTTGAATGTGTCCATCCTTTGCTGTGGCGGAATCAGAAACACCAGTCTCCCGAGGACTTTTCAAACAGCAGGTCAAAATGCGTAGACGCATTGAGACGACTATCGGTCAACTCACCGAACAGCTCGGTGTCTCTCGGGTGCGTGCCCGAAAGCATTGGGGCCTTCAGACCCGCATGAGCAATAAGATCGGTGACTGTCTGATAGGTGTTTTCCTCAATATCGGACGGCCTTTGATGCAACTCAAAGACCTCGTCCATGCGTAAACCGAAATCTCGCAAAATCTAATTAGCACAAGCCGTTTAATTTAATTATACAGTACACAGTGGCGAAGTTAGGAAACCTCGCCTGCAAGGATGGGAGGCGTGTGCAATTATTTTCCGTTTTACTATAGTAGACTCTCCGGCCGATAGACAAGAGAGTCTCTATAATGAGTAGGTGACACGTTTGCTAAATTCATTAGCAATCATCGTTGCAAGCATACGAGTTGCACTGGCCATCACACCCACAATCTATATTTCCATCATTACAAGTAGCATCTGTAGGACACTTTTTGGGAGTACAATCGCTACAACTACTCGCGTCACAACCACCAGCGTTGCATGGACAGTCATCATCACTGCTCGTTGTTGGGAGTGCCTTGCCACCTCCACAGCAGTTTGATTGACCAGAGGTTTTATCCTTTGTGCCTCCTAGCTCTGTACTCCCACAGCAATTTGATGCTTCAGTTGGTGTCGGCACAAACATATTCACAGCAACTGCGCTAGCGAAGACTAACCCACCAGCGAGAAGTGAGACGATCACGATTCGCCCCACAATACTTTTGGTGTTGAAAAAGGCTTTCATTTTTCTTCTCCTTATAGGAAGAACGGGCTGAGGAAATTTGAGAGTTTCTTGCATGAAAATCGAAGGCTCTTATTCCAAAAGATTCCCCATGCGTTCGTGAAACATATCAACTTCGGTCTATATGTATATATATATGCGCCAAACTCAAAAAGTTTAGGCCTCATTTGCAATTTTTTCCAGAATTTTTAGGAATTTATGCAAATTTTTTCATTTTTCTGTTTGGAAACGTAAAAAATCTGTGAAATAGTGGGAAATCAAGATCGCTGAAGGAATTAAACGCTCAAGATATGGCGTGTGGAAGTTAAGAATACAGAGATGAGATGGAGACTCGGGGAGTGGGTAAAATGACACAGCCCCGTGTCATTTTACCACAAAAGAATTCAAGAGGATTGCAGGGGCGGGATTTGAACCCGCGTCCTCCGGGTTATGAGCCCGACGAGCTACCTGACTGCTCTACCCTGCGCTAAGAACTATTAGGACAAATCATGGTCGAGGAGGGACTTGAACCCTCACACCTTTTTAAGGGCGACGGATTTTAAGTCCGTTGTGTCTACCGATTCCACCACTCGACCGCTAATTCTGTTAATAGTATATACTATACGTTTGGTATTTGTCAACTTTTTTTGACTTTTTTTCCAAAATCAGATATTATAGGGTATTATGAAGAACATTAAACTTGCATCAGGGCATGAAATGCCGATACTGGGTTTGGGAACCTGGCAATTAAGAGGCGGACAGTGCGAGCGCGTCGTCAAAGAGGCTATCGCGTTGGGTTACAATCACATTGACACAGCGTGGATGTATCAAAATCAACGCGAGATTGGAAAAGCACTTCGTGACGTTCGCATCGACCGCGAAGACCTCTTTCTTACCACCAAGATTTGGGGAACTCATCTTAGGCATGCTGATGTCCTCTCCCAATTTGAAGAGTGTCTAAGGGATCTGCAGATGGACTACGTAGATCTGTTATTGATTCACCATCCAAACGATTCTGTTCCGTTTGCTGAAACTTTTGGGGCTTTCCATGAGCTCTATGAAGCAGAGCAGGTAAAAAGCATCGGCATCAGTAATTTTAGTATTCCACAAGTAGCGGCATCGTGCGAAGTTTCCGAACTCCCGATTTGCACAAACCAAGTCGAATATCATGTCCGTAGAAATCGCTCGGAATTGCGAGACTACTGCCACGCTCGAAATATTGTAATGACTGCGCACCGTCCTTTAGCTGTTGGAGACCTTGCGGGTGACGCAACGCTCAGTGAAATTGGAAAAAATCACGGAAAAACTGCGGCACAGGTGGCATTGCGCTGGCTTGTCCAGCAGGACATTATTACGATTCCGAAGTCTGGTTCGGTACCACATTTACGCGAGAATTTGGATGTTTTCGCATGGCAGTTAACTGAGGCAGAAATGCAAATGCTTGATACGATTGATAGCTAAATTTGGATTTTGCTGCCACTGAATTAGGTGAACTGAATTAGGTGAGAGATTAATATAGGAAACGATAAGAACGCATGAAATTTGGACTATTTTACGAACATCAGATTCCGCGTCCCTGGGATGAGGGGGCGGAACATAAACTTTTTCAGGATGCGTTAGCACAAGTAGAACTCGCTGACAGACTCGGATTCGACTATATTTGGGAGGTTGAACACCACTTTCTTGAGGAATATTCGCATTCTTCTGCCCCAGAGGTGTTCCTCGCTGCATGTAGCCAACGGACAAGTCAGATTCGGTTAGGACACGGGATCGTCCTGATGCCACCGGGTTATAACCATCCGGCACGTGTTGCCGAACGTATCGCAACACTTGACCTTGTATCGAACGGTCGCGTGGAATGGGGAACTGGCGAGTCCGCTTCACACATGGAACTTGGTGGGTTCAACGTCGATCCGAAATGCAAACGCGAGATGTGGGCAGAATGCACACGCGAAACAGCAAAGATGATGGTGCAATCGCCTTATGCTGGGTATGAAGGACAGTATTTTTCGATGCCGCCGCGCAACGTCGTTCCCAAGCCGTTACAAGGTCCTCACCCACCACCTTGGGTCGCATGTTCGAGTCGTGATAGTCTGCGCTATGCAGCTCGATACGGGCTCGGTGCTTTGACTTTCGCCTTCGTTGATGCAAACGAAGCCAAATTTTGGGTTGAGGAATATTATGACATCTTTGAGAAAGCGTGTGAACCTTTGACACAGCGGGTGAATCCAAATATTGCGATGGTATCAGGTTTTTCATGCCATGATGATGAAGAGACTGCAGTTGCGCGTGGATTAGACGGCTTGCGCTTCTTCCGATTTGGCCTTGCTCACTATTATCACAACGGCTCGCAGATACCCGGAGAAACCGATATTTGGCAGCTTTATAAACAGACCCGGCAGGATCCTGCCGAAGCCAGAGCGGGGATCGGCACGCCTGATCAGATACGTGAACACTTGGAGATAATGGAGAGTGCTGGGGTTGACCAAGTTGTTTTCATTCAACAGGCGGGGGCAAACCGCCATGAAGATATATGTGAATCTCTGGAACTGTTCGCAGAACGAGTACTCCCGGATTTCAAAGAGCGAGACGCTGCACAGGTTGCAGGAAAAAATGAACGGCTCGCCGAAGTAATTGAGGCAGCGGAAAAGCGGAAACCGATGCTCACTTCTCTCAGTGAAGTTCCTGTTGTTGATTCTTATCCGGTTCTCAAACGGAAGCTGGAGGAGAGAAAGGAAGTTCCTGACGATACTGAAATGAGCGAGGATGGTAAAAAGTTTTTGCTTTCAATAGAAGGTGGCAAACGATTTTCTAACGATTAACTTCGGATGCCGTCCTACGGGACTCAAGAGACTATAGTCTGTATTTGATTCGTGGAACGGTGCCCAGACTTAATAGTTAAAAAGATGAAGAATGTGTTAGTAATTGACGACGATGAGAAAATCTGTTGGGCATTTGAGCAATTTCTGGAGAGCGAAGGTTACTGCCCGAGTATTGCAAACAATGCTGAGGAGGGTTTGCGCCGCATCGCAGCCGATAAGCCGGATGTCGTCTTGCTTGATGTAAGACTACCAGGGATGAGTGGTCTGGAGGCGTTAGGCGAAATTAAAGCCAGTTACCCGTGGGTAATTGTGATTATTATCACGGCTTATGACGATGTGGAGACGACAATAGAGGCGATGCGCTTGCAGGCATTCGATTTTGTTCCGAAACCGATTGATTTGGACATCGTCAAAAGTGTGTTGGACCGCGCCTTCCGTACACAATCCGTCCGTAGTGCCTTGCCTGCAGACACAGCAGACGACTTGCCAACGGTACAAGTTGGGCATCGCTTGGTTGGAAAAAGCAGTCAGATGCGAGAAATTTACAAACTCATTGGTGTTATGGCGAGCAATACAGTAACCGTTTTGATTGAAGGGGAAACAGGAACAGGCAAGGACCTTGTTGCCCGCGCAATCCACGCAGGAAGTGAACGCAAGGAGCACCCGTTTATTCCCGTTGACTGTGGCGCACTGCCGGATGAACTTTTGGAAAGTGAGTTGTTTGGTTACGAGGAGGGCGCGTTTACGGGTGCGAAAACAGAGGGTAAACCCGGACGATTTGAATTGGCTGATGGTGGTACCCTTTTCCTTGATGAAGTTGGGAATATGACCCCGGCTTTACAGGTGAAGCTCCTCCGCGCACTACAGACACAAGAGATTGAGCGATTGGGAGGTACCCGTACCCTTAAAGTAGATGTGCGTGTCATCGCTGCAACGAATCAAGAACTTGAAAATATGGTAAAGCGAGGTCAATTTCGTGAGGATCTCTATTACCGTTTCAAGCGCGTCGCTCTCCACCTCCCACCTTTGCGTGAACGCCGAGAAGATATTCCGTTGCTTGTTACGCATTTCTTGCAGCTGATTCAAGAAGAACTCGGTAAACTGATCCGTGGTATTTCCGAAGATGGTATGGAGCTCCTACAAAATTACGGATGGCCCGGCAACGTTCGGGAATTAGAGAATTGTCTCAGAAGCGCGGCAGCACTCTGTCGGGCAGATGTGATTTTACCAGACGACCTACCAACAGAAATTCGGGCAGGGGACCTTACAGATTCAACGGACGCGCCGCAACTCTTCACCGCTTTCAAATCTATTTTACAAGATGTCACAAAAGAGGCTATCGCTGATGAGAAATCTGGACTTTATGAGGAAGTTGTCGCTACATTGGATAAGGCATTGATTGAACTGGTGTTAGATGAATTTTCGGGCAATCACAGCAAGACAGCCAACTTGCTGGGCATGAGTCGAACGACCCTTTTAAAGAAGATTCGGCAAGGCGATATCGAGTAGCAGCTCGCTCTGGAAGGGACGTATCATGGGTTCGTGGATTCGGATTGCGCATCGTGGGGCGTCAGGCAGTGCGCCAGAAAATACGCTCGCTGCGTTCAAAAAGGCGATCGAAATTGGTGTTGATGCTGTTGAACTTGATCTGCACGGCAGTGCCGATGGCGAGGTCGTGGTGATACACGACTCGTCCTTGGATCGAACGACTGACCAGAGTGGTCCCGTTAACCAAATCCCCTTGGAAACAATCAAACAGGCTGATGCGGGCGGGTGGTTTGCTCCTGAATTTACCGGTGAACCGGTGCCGACCCTCTCGGAAGCATTGGAATGCGTTGGGGAAGAGACTATTGCGGTTCTGGAAATCAAGGACCCGTTGATAGCCGAGGCGGTCGTGGCAAAGGTTCGCGAGACTCAATCCTTAAATCTAACCGTTATTATCTCCTTCCATATTTCCGTTTTGCGAACCGTTCGCGCATTAGAGCCTCGCATTCCGACGGGATGGCTTATCGGAAGCCATAACGATCATGCGGCTCCTGAACAGTTGTGTCAACAGTTAGGTGAACTCGGTAGCAGCCTCTTAAATGTCAATCATCAACTTATCACAGCGGAGTTTGCTTATGAAGTCCGCCGCCGCGGGCTCGCCTTGTGGTGTTGGACTGTTGATGAGATCGCGCGTATGTGTGAAATGAAGGCTTTCGGCGTACAGGGCATCGCCTCGAACTGCCCTGAGCGTTTTGCTAAAGTGTAGAGCTTTGTCCATCGCGGTTTGCGGTTTGCGGTTTGCGGTTTGCGTCCTTGAATTTATCTTTTGGTCGCCAGAATGCAACCGCAATATACCCAAGAATCGGATAAGATAACAGAGCCGTTGACCAAGCAATCCCTTCTAATCCCCAATATTGCATGAAAAACCAATTGAGAAACGGGTTGAGGATAAGCCTAATGAGTGTTGCCGTGAGAACAGTCCGGTGTGCTTGACGTGCCAGATGTGCACGGATGAGCAACCTACTGATTAAACGCGGAAGCATCCCCAAAAGATAGATACCGAGCAGTGAAGCGATATGAACCTGTCCTGCCTCCGACAATTTCCCATGCCCATACAACATCGCGACGATACCTGACCGGGAAAGATAGAACACGACAAGAAATGGTACCATCAGCACCAGCAAAGCGATAACACCTTGCCAAACACTTCGCTGTAAGTGCTGGGTGTTTTCCGAGTTCGATTTAGATGCGGAAATCTTCGCCCAGTGTGATAGCAAAATGGGCAGTGTGACACCCGTGAGCGTTTCAGGAATTGCACACAAACGGAGGGCGTAATCGAGTTTTGACACCGAACTCGCGCCTAATGTGCTTCCCATACCCCTGTCAACAACCGGATTTAATCCGTCTGAGATCGCTGCAACCATCATCAGTAGACACTGCCGTAAAAACGATTTGGTGTATTGTGTTTCTTGCCAACCGCCGATCTTAAACACTACCAAGTCCCGGACGCGTAAGTTTAGCATGGCGCAGCATCTCGGAAATAGAATAAGGATTTGAAAGAGTTCACCAAGAATCAGGGACAGTGGTATGCTAAACCAAGCCAAAGAAGGCTTGAGTAGGTAGATAGTACCGATGATCAAAACAGCACGGATTCCTTGGACAATGACGGGTAACTGGAATGCTTGGTAGGTGTCTAATATCGCCTTAAGCATCCAGCGGATCGCAGAAACAATCGCAAAGATGAGAAAACCGCACACGATACTAATAGTGGTAGAAGGTGCGAGTCCTGCATTGGGAAAAAAGAGTTGAGAGACTGCATAAGAAATGCTGACTAAAAGACAGCAGAGTACCGGCATTATGGTGATATAGAGAGAAAATACAGATTGGACACAACGTTGTGCTTCGGTCTCGCTTTTTGCACGGGCTTCGGCTAACAACGGAACGAGGACAGAATAGACTGAAGCAGCACTGAGCAACTCAATCAGGAATACAGCGATCCCCCAATAGTAGTAGATAAAGTCCATCTCTGCTGTATCGCCGAACCAGTTAGCAAGGACAATGTAGATGAGGAATGTGCCGGCACGTCCAATGAGGCTGAGCGGTGCGATAATAAGGATGTTTTTGAGAATAGAAGGCTCGGCGGATCCTGCTACGGCTGCCACGATACGTTGCCCGCTTTCTGCGTCTCTGCCTGAAACAGTTGACTCATTTCTCTGAAGAGTTCCGTATCTGTTTCTATGTTGTTTGTCGTTTCCAGCGGATCGCTTGATAAATCGTAGAGTTCTAAGGGTTGAAAGGGTCTGTTGTGGAGGAGTTTGATGTCGCCGCGTCGGACTGCGTGTTGGGATTGACCGAAAAATTGTCCACCGCCTTCCCTTCGCAACCAGTAGAGGATACGCTCAGAGAAGTCTTGCTGTTCCCCTTGAAGCGTTTGCCAGATTGAACGTCCCTCAATCTCATCTGGAATCGGTGCGCCTGTCACCTCACATACCGTCGGGAAGATGTCCATGAGTAGTGCGACCTGATCGGTGACATGCCCTTCTAAAATGTGTCCGGGCCACATCGCGCACGTTGGAACTCGGATGCCGCCTTCATACATATCGCCTTTCTGTCCGCGCAATGGACCGTTGTGTGCCCCAACGTTCATTGCCCCGCCGTTATCAGAGGAGTAGATAACAAGGGTATTCGACAGCTGATCTGTCTCGGCGAGTGTATCAAGCACGCGTCCAATACCGGCATCCATGTGTTCGACGAGGGCAACATATTTGGCGCGTTCTGACGAAATATCCGGTTCACGTTCGCGAACCCGTTCTACCCAATCATCTGGGGGTTGTATCGGTGTGTGTGGTGCATTATAGGCGAGATAGAGGAAAAAGGGGTCAGGGGATTGTGCTTGCGATTGGATGAATTCTGCGCTCCATTCCGTGAAGAGGTCGGTGGCGTGCCCTCTTGGATCAATCGTCTCAAAGCCGTATCGCATGTAGTTGATGTCGTGTCGGAGGTGCATGTAGTAGTCGTCCATCATATCGCCGAGGAAGCCGTGGAAATGGTCAAAGCCTCGCTTACACGGATGATTCTCGGGTTCAAGTCCAAGATGCCACTTGCCAATGAGTGCGGTGCGATAATCCTTCTGTTTCAAGGTTGAGGGAAGCGTGGCTGCGTCCTGTCGAAAGTAGCCCCAACTGTTCTCTGGATGGGTGCGGATAACGCCGGGAACGCCAGCCCGGTCAGGATAGCGTCCGGTCATGAGCGAGGCTCTGCTCGGAGAACAGACCGAAGAATTCGCATAAAATCTGGTAAACCGTGTGCCGCCTGCGGCGATCCGGTCGATGTTTGGTGTTTGAATTGATGGACCGTTGTGTGCTGAAATATCCCCGTAGCCGTGGTCATCAGCGAGAATGAGAAGGATATTTGGTGATTTTGCCATAGTCTCTCCGTGTTGGGTGATGAATTGTGAGTCGCGCGTGTTCGAGATTTTCAATCATGCTGTTTTCCTACAGCAAACATCCGTAAAATAGGTGCAGCCAGTCGTTTAGAGAACACACCAGCTGCACCAATTTACTTAACCTATTGCCGAGCTTTGATACCTGCCCACGTCGTTGCAAGTTTACCAGCAGGTTTAACAGGCAGTAGTGTCACTAACCCTTCCTCCATCAGTGCCTCTATATCGTCTACTTCCAGGACGGAAGCGAAAATTGCGACCTCATAGAGCATACCGTCAAGTGTCTCTGATGTGTTGTTGGTCCAACCGCCAATGTTGACATCAGTATCATTCCGAGGTGCCGGTTTACCCATCCCGGCAGCACCGCCAATTTCTTCAGCATTTTCGTAGATTGTAATCTTATCCTTTGCGTCGTAAGTTGCGGTCATGTACAACCAGGTATCTTTTTTGACCTGATTTTGATTCCATGCCCCTTTCCAGCCGCCGTTTGCAAAGTAAGCTTCCCAACCGGTACCGGTGCTGCTCGTCCTGAAGGCGTAATTAGCCACCGTACCCGCTGCAGGTCTTTTGCCGAGAATATGTCCATAGCCGTTCTCGGATAGGACTTACGCAAAATTAGAAAATGAGTTGATATATTCTCAGTCGTCGCTTA